>DATBGP010000092.1:0-16673 GCA_036557925.1 Candidatus Limnocylindrales bacterium
TGGCCGGCCTCGCGTTCTTCGTCTTCGCAGCCTGGACGTTCCGCGGCGACACGCTCTCGGCCGCGGAAGAGCGGCGCGCTACGCAGCCGAGCACCGGCTCGGTGATCGTCAGCGTTGGTATCGCGTTCGTCCTGGCCGAGATCGGGGACAAGACGATGCTCGCGACCGTGGCGCTCGCGACGCACGAGGACGCGCTCGGGACGTGGCTCGGATCGACGGCGGGGATGGTTGCCGCCGACGCGATCGCGATCGGCATCGGACGGGTCCTGGGCCAGCGGTTGCCGGAGCGGGCGATCAGGGTCGGCGCGACCGTCGCGTTCGTCGCGTTCGGGGTCATCCTGCTCTGGGAGGGCCTCTCCGGAGCGTCATGACCATCAGGCGACTTGCAGCGATCATCTTTCGGACACGACAATCGCGACAGTCATGACCGACGAGCTGAGCCCGAGCCAGGCTGCCGCGCGGGTCGGGACGACCACACGATCGGTCCAGCGGTGGATCGCCAGTGGCCGGCTGTCGGCGCGGCGGGTGGGCGGCCGCTGGCGTGTCGCGTCCGACGCATTGGACGCGTTCGTCGCGGATGAACCGCTTCGGCCGGGCTCCGCGGCGCCGATCCTGCGGCTGTTCGTGGCCAACCGCGGCGAGATCGCCGCCCGGATCTCCCGGACCTGCGATCGCCTCGGCATCGAGGCGATCGTCCCGCCCACCGACGGCCCCGACGCCCTCGATCTCCTCGACGCCGACGCGGTCGTCGCGGCGGCCCGCGAAGGCGACGCGGACGCGATCCATCCCGGGTTCGGCTTCCTCGCCGAAAACGCCGACTTCGCCGAGGCGGTGTCGGCCGCCGGGATCCGCTGGATCGGCCCACCGCCCGCCGCGATCCGGGCGATGGGCGACAAGGCTGCCGCTCGACGGCTCGCCCGCGACCTCGGCATCCCGATCGTGGCTGGCTACGACGGTGCCGCCCAGGACGACGCGACGCTCCGGCGCGCCGCCCGGCGGATCGGCTACCCGATCCTCCTGAAGCCCGCTGCCGGCGGCGGCGGTAAGGGCATGCGCACGGTGCGAGCATCCGCCGAGCTCGGAGCCGCGCTCGGAACCGCCCGCCGCGAGGCGCAGGCAGCCTTCGGCGATGACCGCCTGATCCTCGAGCGTCTGATCGAGGGCCCGCGCCATGTCGAGGTCCAGCTCCTGTTCGATGCCCACGGCAACGGCGTCCACCTCGGCGAGCGCGACTGCTCCATCCAGCGCCGGCACCAGAAGGTCCTCGAGGAGACGCCATCGCCCGCGGTGAAGCCCCCCGTCCGGCGCCGGCTGACCGATGCGGCGCTCGCCCTCGGGCGCGCGGTGGGCTACATGAGCGCCGGCACCTGCGAGTTCCTGCTCGACGACCGCGGCGAGGTGTTCTTCCTCGAGATGAACACCCGGCTCCAGGTCGAGCATCCGGTCACGGAGCTCGTGACCGGCCGTGACCTCGTCGCCGACCAGATCCGGATCGCGGCGGGCGACACCCTGGGCTTCACCCAACGCGATGTGCGCCCGAACGGCCACGCGATCGAGGTCCGCCTGTATGCGGAGGACGCGGACGCCGGCTTCCTGCCCGCGACCGGGAGGATCGTCGGGCTCCAGTGGCCGCAGGGCGACGGGGTCCGCGTCGACGCGGGCATCGTGCTCGGCGACGAGGTCACCGGGCGGTTCGACCCGATGCTCGCGAAGATCGTCGCCCACGGCGCGGACCGGACCGAGGCCCTGGGCCGGTTGACCGCGGCCCTGGACCGGACCGTCGTGCTCGGGCTGACGACGAACCTCGCGTTCCTGCGCTGGCTCGTCCGGCAGCCGGTCGTCGTGCGCGGCCAGGCCCGGATCGACAGCCTCGACGCGCTCTGGCGACCCGGCCCCGAGCCCGCGGCGATCCCCGAGGACGCGTGGCAGATCGCGGGACGGCTGCTGGGAGCGGGAGGCTGGCGGATGACCGGCCCGCCGGTTGCCCGTCTCGTCGCCGACGACGGCCGGGAGCGGTCGGTCGCCGTCGCGGATGGCGACGGCGCTGATGCCCGGGCCGCGGTGCGGGCGGGAGACGCCGTCCACGTCGACGTCGATGGCCGCTCCGTCGCGTTCCGGATCGCGCCGCCGCCCGACGTCGATCGAGCCGCTCGCGCGGCTGCCGCCCATGCCCGCGGCGCCGGCTCCGCCGAGGTCGTCGCGCCGATGCCGGGCGCCGTGCTCGCCGTCCACGTCGAGACGGGCGCAAGGGTCGCGGCCGGCGACCCGGTCGCGACCCTCGAGGCGATGAAGATGGAGCATGTCGTCGCCGCGACGTCAGGCGGGCGGGTGGCGGAGGTCCGGGTCCGCCCCGGCGAGCAGGTGACGCGCGGCCAGACGATCGCGACGATCGAGGGCTGATGCCGCGGTCGTCGGCGGCCCGTCGGCGGCCCGTGGCGCCGCCCCGCTGCGCTACGCTTGAGCCGCAGGAGGATCGATGGCGAAGGACAAGGCCAAGGATCAGGGTGACCATCCGACCGTGAGCGCCGAGGAGGCTGCCGGCGGCCAGCACCACGCCTCGAAGGCACACGGCCGCCCGGCCCGGATCGACAAGAGCCTCCCCGCCGACCGCGAGGCGCTGCTCGCGCTCCACAGCGAGGCGAGGCGCCGCCGGTCGTCCGCCGCGCTCGGCAGCGAGGCCTACCGGGCCGCCGTGGACGAGATCGCCCGCATCGAGATCCGGATCGCCGACGTCGATCGGACCGCGACGCCGCCGCGCGGCTGACCCGCGCCCGTGACCGATCGCGTCCGGATCTACGAGGTCGGACCGCGCGACGGTCTCCAGAACGAAGCCGCGCCCGTCCCGCTCGAGACGAAGCTCCGCTATCTCGAGCTGCTCGCGGACGCCGGCCTGCGCGAGATCGAGGCGACCTCGTTCGTCGCCCCGGCCGCCATCCCCCAGCTCGCCGACGCCGACGAGCTCATGGCCCGATTGCCCCGCCGCGACGGCGTCCGCTACCCGGTGCTTGTCCCCAATGTCCGCGGTCTGGAGCGGGCCGAGGCTGCCGACGTCGACGCGATCGCGGTCTTCACCGCGGCCACGGACGCGTTCACGACGCGGAACATCCGGATGACCGTCGACGAGTCCCTCCGGGCGTTCGCGCCGATCCTCGCCCGGGCCGGCGAGCTCGGCTGGTGGCGCCGCGGCTACGTCTCGACCGCGTTCGGCTGCCCCTACTCCGGCGCCGTCAGCGCCGACCGGGCCGTGGCCGTCGCGCTGCGACTCCTCGACCTCGGGCTCGAGGAGGTCTGCTTCGGCGACACGATCGGGGTCGGGGTCCCGCCGCAGGTCCGCGAGATCGTCGCCCGCGCGACGGACGCGGGGATCCCCCTCGGCCGGATCGCGTTCCACTTCCACGACACCCGGGGCACGGCCCTGGCCAACGTCGCGGCGGCGATGTCGGCGGGGATCCGCGGCTTCGACAGCTCGACCGGCGGCACGGGCGGCTGCCCGTACGCGCCGGGCGCGGCCGGCAACCTCGCGACGGAGGACCTCGTCTACCTGCTGGACGCGATCGGGCTGGAGCATGGGGTCGACCTAGACAGGGTCCTCGTCGCGGCCCGGTTCATCGCGGAGGCGCTCG
Organism: Candidatus Limnocylindrales bacterium; assembly: GCA_036557925.1. Classification (GTDB taxonomy): domain Bacteria; phylum Chloroflexota; class Limnocylindria; order Limnocylindrales; family CSP1-4; genus CF-46. The sequence continues at coordinate 3,624 of DATBGP010000092.1, forward strand.
GCAGGCCGCTCTCGACGAAGGTCGGGCAGGCGGGGGGCTGGGATCGGGCAACGGGCGCCGCGACGGGACGGGGCTGAACCGTCGCGGGGCGCGCCAGCACGTTCGGCCGTTCTTGGTATCGTGCGCCCGAGATGAACGGCGTCGTGCTCGTCCTGAACCAGAATTACGAGCCCCTGAACGTCTGCAACCTGCCGCGGGCGTTCCGGCTCGTGTTCGGCGAGAAGGCCGAGGTCATCGAGTACGACCACCAGGTCATCCGGACGCCGCGGACCGAGTACCACGCCCCGTCCGTGATCCGGCTCCAGTACCAGGTGAAGCGGCCGCGGCCGCGCGTCAAGCTGAGCCGACGCGAGATCTTCGCCCGTGACCGGCACACCTGCCAGTACTGCGGCCGCCAGGGCCACGACCTGACCCTCGACCACATCGTCCCCCGTCATCGCGGCGGCGGCCACACGTGGGAGAACCTCGTCACGGCGTGCAAGGCCTGCAACCACCGCAAGGGCGGCAAGACGCTCGAGGAGGCCCGGTTCCGGCTGCATCGCCCGCCGTTCGAGCCGCGCAGCGACGTCTACTCGCTCTTCACGCCCTACCTGGCCGATCCGAACAACGAGGCCTGGCGGACCTACCTCTTCCTGGGGCGGAACTGAGCGAGCCCGTCCCGGACGACGCGGTCCTCGCGCAGGCCATCCCCGAACCGGTCCGCGCCCTCCTCGAGTCGCTGTGGTCGGCCGGCCACGCCGCGTACGTCGTCGGCGGCGGGCCCCGCGACGTCCTCGCGGGACGGACCCCGTCGCCGAGCTGGGACCTCGCGACGTCCGCCCTCCCCGAGCAGACGTCCGCGCGGCTCGCGGACGCCGTGTACGAGAACCGGTTCGGCACGGTCGTCGTCCGGCGGGACGGGGTCGAGCACGAGATCACGACCTTCCGGAGCGATCACGACTATGCCGACTTCCGGCGGCCGCACCGGGTCGAGTTCGGCGATTCGATCGAGGCGGACCTGGACCGGCGCGACTTCACGATGAACGCCCTCGCCTGGGGTGCCGAGCCCGGTGGCACGCCTCGCCTCCTCGACCGTCACGGCGGCCGGGCCGACGTCGCGGCGGGCGTCATCCGGGCGGTGGGCGATCCCCGGGCGCGGTTCGAGGAGGACGCGCTGCGGATCCTCCGGGCGATCCGGTTCGCGACGACCCTCGAGTGGGCGATCGAGCCGGCGACGCTGGCGGCGATCCGCCAGACGGCGCCGCTGGTCGCCCAACTCTCCGGGGAGCGGATCGCCGCCGAGGTCGGCCGGATCCTGGCAGCCGACCGGCCGTCGATCGGGCTGCGGCTCCTCGAGGAGACCGGCGCCCTCGCCGCGATCTCGTCGGAGCTGGCCCGCCAGCGGGGCGTGGGCCAGAACAAGCTCCCGGGCGAGGACCTCTGGGACCACACGATCCGGACGGTCGACGCGGCCGCGAACCGGCCCGAGGTCCGCTGGGCCGCGCTCCTCCACGACGTCGGCAAGCCGTCGACGGCGGCGGACGGCCATTTCTACCGGCACGAGGCGGTCGGGGCGGACCTCGCGCGGGACCTCCTCGACGGGCTGCACGTCCCGCGGGCCACCACGGAGCGGGTGGCACATCTCGTCCGCCAGCACATGTTCCGGTACGAGACGAACTGGAGCGACAGCGCGATCCGGCGGTTCGTCGGCAAGGTCGGGCCGGCGTCGATCGAGGACCTGTTCGCCCTGCGGGAAGCGGACAACGAGGGCAGCGGCGTCCCCCGCGACGCCGACGGGCTGCCGGAGCTGCGCGAGCGCGTGGCCGCCGAGCTGGCCGCGGGACCCTTCCTCGACCGGACCGACCTCGCGATCGACGGCTCGGACCTCATGACCGAGCTGGGCGTCGCCGAAGGGCCGGAGATCGGGCGGATCCTCGGCGCGCTTTTCGAGCGCGTCCTCGACGAGCCGCCGCTCAACGACCGGGATCGCCTGCTGGCGCTGGCCCGCGAGATCGCCGCCGGGTCCGCGCCTCCCTCGTCATCCCCGCCTGCGAGCGCCGATCCGCGAGAATGAGCGGGCGCGCGGCGCCGACGGGGCCCTCCGTCGAACGGTCGCGGACCTGGAGGACGCATGCCCGATCCGACCGAGCTGTCGGTCCAGCTCTATTCGGTGCGCGAAGCACTGGCGGCCGACCCGGACGCGACCCTCGCGCGACTGGCCGCGATCGGCTTTCGGCAGGTGGAGCCGTTCGCGCTGCTCGACCACGCGGCTTCGCTCCGCGAAGGCCTCCCGCGCCACGGCCTCGCCGCGCCGACGACCCACGCCGACATCCTGACGGCGGACCCGGAGCCCGTCTTCGCGATCGCCGCCGAGCTCGGCATCGGGAGGATCGTCCAGCCCTGGCTCGACCCGGCCCGCTGGCAGACCGCTGACGACGTGGCGCGGCTCGCCGACGCGCTGAATGCGGCCGCCGAAGGCGCCGCCGCCCACGGCCTCCGGGTCGGCTACCACAACCACCACTTCGAGCTCGAGAGCCGGCTGGACGGCCGCCATGCCCTCGAGATCTTCGCCGACCGACTGGCGTCTGACGTCCGGCTCGAGGTCGACACGTACTGGGCGATGACCGGCGGCGCCGACGTCCCGGCCCTCCTCGCACGGCTGGGCGACCGCGTCTTCGCCCTCCACCTGAAGGACGGCGACGGCTCCCTCGATCCGAAGCGGCAGGTCCCGCTGGGAAGGGGCAGGCTGCCCCTCGCCGCGATCCTGGACGCGGCCCCGGGCGCCCTCCGGGTCGTCGAGCTGGACGACACCGAAGGCGACCGGTTCGACGCCCTCCGGATCGGCCGCGACCACGTCCTGGACCTCGCCCGTGGCTGAGCGGACGCCCGCCGCTGCCTCTGGCGGCGGACCCGTCCGCGTCGGGCTGGTCGGCGCCGGCAACATCAGCACCGAGTACCTCCGGACCCTCGCACGCTGCCCGGACGTGCGGGTCGTCGCGATCGGCGACCTCCTGCCCGATGCCGCCCGGGCGCGAGCGGCGGAGTTCGGCATCGCCACGTCCGGCGAGCCGGCGGCCGTCCTCGACCACCCCGACGTCGAGATCGTCGTGAACCTCACGATCCCGGCGGTCCACGCCGAGGTCGCCGGGGAGGCGATCCGCGCCGGCAGGCACGTGTGGAACGAGAAGCCGCTCGCGATCGACCGCGAGAGCGGACGTCGGGTTCTCGACGCCGCCGCGGCGGCCGGCGTCCGCCTCGGCTGCGCACCCGACACGTTCCTCGGCGACGCGCTCCAGGCCGCGCGCCGGGCGATCGCGGACGGCGAGATCGGGCGGCCGCTGACGGCCCTGGCGCTCTTCCAGTCGCCCGGGCCGGACTCGTGGCACCCGAACCCGGCGTTCCTCTTCCAGCTCGGCGCCGGCCCGCTGTTCGATCTCGGGCCGTACTACCTGACCGCGCTCGTGCAGGCGCTCGGACCGGTGTCCCGGGTCGCGGCCGTCGCGTCGGTCGCCCAGCCGGTCCGCGTCGTCGGCTCCGGGCCGCGGAAGGGCGAGCGGTTCGACGTCACGGCGCCCAGCCACGTCGGCGCGCTCCTCGAGTTCGAGGCGGGCAGCTCCGCTCAGGCCGTCTTCTCGTTCGACTCCGCCCAGCCCCGGACCCTCCTCGAGATCAACGGGACGGAGGGGACGCTGCTCCATCCGGACCCGAACGAGTTCGACGGCGACGTCGCCGTCCGGCGCCGCGGGACGAGGGAGGCGACCGTCGTCGCCCGAACGCGCGAGCGATCCCGACGCGGGACGGGCGTCCTCGAGCTCGCCCGGGCCATCCGCGAGGATCGGCCCCATCGTGCCTCCGGCGAGCTCGGCTACCACGTCCTGGATGTGATGGTCTCGATCGGCGAGGCGATCGAACGGCGGGCGTTCGTCGACGTCGAGAGCCGGGTGTCGCCCGCGCCGCCGCTGCCCGACGACTGGGATCCGACGGCCTCGACCCTCGGCGGATGACCGGGCGGTGACCGCGTGATCGAGATGATGCTCGAGGCCGAGCGGGCGCTCGCGGTCGGTCTCCTCGACCAGGCGGAGCGCCTCTACCGGCAGGTGCTCGCGGCCGATCCGAACAACGCGATCGCGGTCGTGGGGCTCGCGCGGGTCGCCCTCGAACGGGGCGACGAGCGGACGACGTACGTCGAGGCGAAGCGGGCGCTCGCGATGGACCCCGACAACCCCATGGCGAGCCACCTCGCGATGCGGATGACGGAGATCCTCCGCGGTCGGGGCGAGTCCCTGCCGGACGTCGCTGCCGCGCCGGCCCCGCAGGCCGGCCGGCAGCCATCGGCGGCACCGCCCACCGGGCCGCCGGTCATTCCGCCCGCGGCGCAGCCGGAGGACCGCGCGGGATTCATGGACCGGATCCTCCGTCGTCGCCGATGATGTCCCCGCCCACCATCGCTGCCCGGAGCCATCGATGCGCGTCCTGGTGACCGGCGGGGCCGGCTACGTCGGCTCGGTCTCGGTCGAACGCCTCCTCGACGCCGGTCACGAGGTTGTCGTCCTCGACGATCTCTCGACCGGTCATCGCGAGGCCGTGCCCGGCGTCGCCTCGCTGGAGGTCGGCAACTACGGCGACCCGGAGCAGGTCGGCCGGCTGCTCGAACGGGCCCGCGTCGACGCGATCCTCCACTGCGGCGCCCGGTCGCTGGTCGGCGAGTCGGTCCGCGAGCCGGCCCGCTACTACCGCGAGAACGTGATCGGCGGCCTGGCCCTCCTCGACGCCGCCCGGACCGCCGGCATCGATCGGATCGTCTTCAGCTCGACCGCCGCGACCTACGGCGTCCCGGACACGAGCCCGATCCCGGAGACCGCGCGGCTGGCTCCGATCAATCCGTATGGCGAGACGAAGCGGACGTTCGAAGGTGCGCTCCGGTTCTACGGGGAGGCGTATGGGCTGCGAAGCGTCGCCCTCCGCTACTTCAACGTCGCCGGCGCGACGGAGCGGAACGGCGAGCTCCACGATCCCGAGACGCACCTGATCCCGAACATCCTCCGGGCCGCCGAGACGGGCGACGCGATCACCCTCTTCGGCGACGACTACCCGACGCCGGACGGGACGTGCATCCGCGACTACATCCACGTCGCGGATCTGGCCGATGCGCACCTGCTCGCGCTCGAGGCGACCGGCGCCGAGCCGCGCGACGGCGCCGGCACCGAGGGCGGCGGCGGCCGTCCCTGGGCGGTCTTCAATCTCGGGATCGGGCACGGGTTCAGCGTCCGCGAGGTCGTCGCCGCGGCCGAGACCGTCGTGGGCCGCCGCATCCCGACGACGATGGGCCCGCGCCGCGCGGGCGATCCGCCCGTGCTCGTCGCGGCGGCCGACCGGGCGCGAGCCGTGCTGGGCTGGTCCGCGGCGCGACCCTCGATCGAGGCGATGATCGGCTCGGCGTGGGACTGGCGGCGCCGCAACCTCGACCCGGCGACCGGTCAGCGCGCGACGCCTGCCTGACGGCCGGGGGAGGACCGCGCTTCAGCGAGGCTCGATCGGCTCGAACACGGGAGCCAGGTGGTCGGGCGGCGCGGCGGCATGCGCGTCGAGCTCGCCCGCTCCCTCGCCTTCGGCCGGCTCCGGGACGCCGCGGAGCAGCCAGGCTCCGGCGAGCAGCAGGATCAGGAAGCTGAAGATCCCCACCTGGTACGCCGCCGATCCCCAGCCGGCGGTCAGGAGCGTCGAGACGATCACGCCGTAGAGGAGCGGCCCGGTCACGGCGCTGAACTTCCCGGCGATCCCGTACAGGCCGAAGAACTCGCCGACGCGCTCGGGCGGCGAGAGCCGGAGGAGCAGGACCCGGTCGGACGTCCAGACGCCGCCCAGCCCGGCGCCCAGCAGCGCGCCGCCGAGCAGGAACGTCGGCAGGCTCAGGATCGAGCCGGCGATGACCAGGCCCACGCACCACGTCCCGAGGACGATCAGGAGCGTCCGCTTCGGGCCGATCCGCTCGACCAGAACGCCCCAGCCGAGGCTCGCGATCACGGCGACGACCGTCAGGACGAGCAGCACGACGTTCGCGAGGCTCTCGCTCAGCCCGATCGCCTGGGTCGCGAAGACGCTCATGACGACGATCACGGTGTTCACCGGGTCCGTGTACAGGAACCGGCCGACCAGGAACCGACCGAGACCGGGAACGGCGCGGGCGTGGTCGATCGACTCGCGCAGCTGCGACCACGACCGCGCGATGTCGCCCGGCCGGAACGGCTCGGCGTCGGGCTTCGGCGGCTCGCGGACGATGGTGAAGATCGGGATCGAGAAGATTGCGAAGAGGGCCGCGGCCAGGAAGAACGTCAGCGCCGACGACCCGGAGTCCAGGACGAGGATCAGGACGGCGATGACGATCGTCCCGAGGTAGCCGACGGCGACCCCGATCCCGGAGAGGCGGCCGCGGGCGTCGTGGCGGGCGACGAGCGGCAGCGTCGCGTCGTAGTAGATGAGCGCCGCCTGGTAGCCGAAGTTCGCAATCGCGAACAGGATCAGGCCGATCGCGGCCGAGTCGGTGAGGCCGATCGCCGCGCTGCCGACGACGGTCACGACCGTGAAGACGAGCAGGTACCGCAGCCGGCGGCCCGTCCGGTCGCTCATCGCCCCGAGGACCGGCGACACGATCGCGTTCAGAAGGACGCTCGCGGCGCCCGCGAACAGGACCCAGAACTGGCCGTCGGCCGGGCCGAGCCGGGCCACCGCCCAGAGCCCGATCGCGTACGACACGATCGCGTAGCTGTAGATCGTGTTCGCGAAGTCGTAGAGCGCCCAGCTCAGCGGGACGGAAGCCCGGCCCGTCGGCGTCAGCGTCGCGAGGCCGCGAGCCACCCGGTTGCCGCGCACCGCGTGGTCGCTCGCGCCGACGGGGAGATCGCTCGCGCTCACGCACCGATCATAGGCACGCGCCCGGGCAGCGAGGCGGCCGCCGCGTATCATCCCGGCCATGCTTGCCAGCGATGCCGCGGCGGCGGCCTCCACCTGGCGCCCGCAGCTCTTCGGCGACCGGCGAGCCGCCGAGATCGACGATCCGCTCGTCGAGCCGCTCTGGACGGGCCCGCGGGCCCTGGCCTACGTCGCCGACGACGAGGCGCGGCTGACGGACGTCGACGGCGATCCGATCGAGGGCCGCGACGACGTCCTGGCCGAGCTCGTGGAGGCGGCGGGCGGATCCACGGTGCTCCTGGAAGGCGTCCTCACGCCGGAGCCGCTCCAGGCGACCGCGGTGATCGCCGCGCGCGAGGAGCTCGCGATCCCCAGGGCCACCAGCACCGTCGGGGCGATGATCGTCGGCGAGCGCAGCGGTCGGAAGGATCGCTTCCAGAGCCGCGCCGAGGAGGCCAAGCAGCGCTCGACGAGCGACCTGCGGGTCCCGGCCGCCCTCGTCGTGGTGGACCTGCTCTGGCTCGACGACGAGTCGATCTGCGACGTGCCGCTGCTCGAGCGGCGGCGGATCCTCGAATCGGTCCTGCCGGAGTCGGAGCTGGTCCGCTTGGGCGTGTTCGTGAAGCCGCCGATCGATCCGTGGCTCGGCGGCTGGCGCGCGATCGGGTTCAACCGTCTCGCCTACAAGGGCGCGAACAGCCGCTACACCCCGGGCCAGAAGAACCGCGACTGGGCGACCGCCGAGATCCCCCGCCGCTAGGGCCGCTGGCCTGCCCTGTCCGCCGGTGCCCTGCCCCACGCTCCCATGCCTTCCGTCCTGATGCTCATGGGAGCATCACCTCGCGGTCACGCGGCCTGGCCGCCGACTCTTGATGCTCCCACTGCCATCGCGTGGACGGGCGCGTCCCGGCCCACCGCGCGGGTGCGGCGGGACCGCGCGGATGCGCGACAGCCCGAACCGCGTTCGTGGTGACATCCGGTGACCCGGCGGAACAGCCCCGCCGGTGGTAGGGTCCCTTGGTGCCCACCTCCGGCTTGACGCCTGCCATCCGCGACGAGATCGCCCGCCTCGAGCACGCGGACATCATGGTCGGCATCCCGAGCTTCAAGAACGCCGCGACGATCGGCTACGTCGTCCGCGCGGCCCAGGCCGGGCTCGTCCAGTACTTCCCCGACCTCCGGCCCGTGCTCGTCAACAGCGACGCCGGCTCGCCGGACGGGACCGGCCGGGTGGTGGTCGAGACGGAGCCCCCGGACTACGTCGAGCAGATCCTCCTCGTCCGCCCCACGAACAAGCTCTCGCGCGTGAGCCTCACGTATCCGGAGATCGACGGGGTCGGCGGCAAGGGCGCGGCCCTCCGGACGATCTTCGAGATCGCCGCCGCCCTGGAGGTCCAGGCGCTCGTCGTGGTCGACAGCGACCTGCGCTCGATCATCCCCGAGTGGATCGAGCTCCTGGCCGGCCCGATCGTCAAGGGCGGCTACGACTACGTCGCCCCGCTCTACGCCCGCTACAAGTACGACGGCACGATCACGAACACCGTCACGTATCCGCTCACCCGGGCTCTCTACGGCAACCGCATCCGCCAGCCGATCGGCGGCGACTTCGGCGTCAGTGGCGACCTCGTCCGGCACTACCTCGAGCTGGACGACTGGACCGAGGACATCAGCCGGTTCGGCATCGACATCTGGATGACGACCTCGGCCCTGACCGGCGGGTTCGCGGTCTGCCAGGCGCGGCTCGGTGCGAAGGTCCACGACCCGAAGGACCCCGGCGCGGACCTCGGGCCGATGTTCCGACAGGTCGTCGGAACGATCCTCCGCCTCGCCGCAAGCCATCCCGAGAACTGGCTCGCGATCCACGGCAGCCACGACGTGCCGGCGTACGGGTTCGAGCGGATCATCGATCCGCCACCGCTCGAGGTGAACACGCTCCGCCTCCTCACGGAGTTCCATGCCGGCTCGCTCACCCTCGCCGACACGTGGAAGGGGATGTTCGGCCCCGGCAACACCGATACGGTGATGGTCCTCGCCAGGGAGGCCGGCAAGCTCGTCGACCAGGCCCGAGCGCGACTCGGGATCGCGGGCGACGGCACCTCCACCTCCCACACCACGCTCGAGATGGCCGAGGCCCTGTCGGCGTTCCACTTCCCCGACGACCTGTGGGCGCGGCTGATCTACGACCTCGTGATCGCCGCCCGGTCGAACGAACCGCCGATCGAGCAGCTGGTCGCGGCGCTGGTCCCGATCTATTTCGGCCGCGTCGGCAGCTTCGTCATCGAGAACCGCCACCAGACGACCGAGGGGGCGGAGGACCGGGTGGAGCGGCAGGCGCGCGAGTTCGAGCTCCTGAAGCCCTACCTCGTCCAGCGCTGGGAGGAGGCGACGAAGGCGACGAACGGCTCGAACCCGGCCGGGCTGCCGGCGGCTGGGGCCGGGGCCGCCGGAGCTGCGGCGGGCTCGCGCCCGTGAGCGTCAAAGGGCCCCTGCCGGCCCGCATCCTCATCCCGGTCGCGAACCCGGCGACGGCCGAGGAGCTGATCCGGCTCGGCGCCGCGCTCCTGGACCCGCGAGCCGGCGAGCTCACCGCGCTCGGGATCGTCGAAGTGCCCGAGGGGATGCCGCTCAGCGAGGGCGCCACCCGTGCTCGACACGCGCGGCGGCTGCTCCAGCGCGTCCTCGACTTCGCCCCGGACGGGACGCCGATCCACCCGATCGTCCGGATCGGACGCCACGCCGCCGAGGGGATCATCGAGGCGTCGGCCGAGCAGGAGGCCGACCTGATCATCTTCGGCTGGGGCGGGAAGGCGCCGGCCGGCCGCGACGGCGGGTCGGTGATCTCGCCGACGATCGACGAGGTCGTCCGCGACGCGCCCGCCGACATCGCGGTGGTCAAGCAGCGCGGCAGCAAGGAGATCCGGCGGATCCTCGTGCCCGTCCGCGGCGGACCGCACGCGGAGCTCGCCGTTCGGTACGCCCAGGCGATCGCCGTCCGGACCGGTGCGACGGTCAGCGTCCTCCACTTCGTCCCGCCCGGGATCACGATCGCGGTCCGGGCCCAGGCGGAGCACGCGCTCGCCCAGTTCATCCGCCAGCACCTGAAGGGCCGTGGCGAGGGGATCGTCCGCGAGGCCGCCAACGTCCGGAACGCGATCCTCCGCGAGGCCGAGCGTGCCGACCTCGTCGTCATGGGCGCCTCCGCGTCGCCCGCCGGCGCCGACGGGGAGAGCTATCTGTTCGGGGCCCTCCCCGAGGCCGTTGCGACCCGCGCGAAGCCGTCCGTCGTCGTGGTGAAGACCCGCGAGGTGATCGGCCGGTCGACGTTCGAGCAGCTGGCCTCCCGCGCGGAGACGCTCGCGGCCGCCGACCGCGCCGCGGAGGAGGCCCGGGCCGTCCCCATCCGCGTCGAGCGCTGGTTCGGCGAGTCGAACTTCCACCACGCCGAGTTCTCCGATCTCCGGCGGCTCGTCCAGCTCAAGGAGAAGCAGGGCGTGACCGTCTCGCTCGTCCTGCCGACGCTCGACGAGGAGGAGACGATCGGGCCGATCGTCCGGCGAGCGATGCGGGAGATGATGGGCCGGGTCCCGCTCCTCGACGAGGTCCTCGTCATCGATTCCGCGTCCACGGACCGGACCCGCGAGATCGCCGAGGCAGAGGGCGCCAGGGTCATCCAGCACCCCGACGTCCTGTCCCGCTACGGCTCGTTCCGGGGCAAGGGCGAGGCCCTCTGGAAGTCGCTCTACGAGACGAGCGGCGACATCGTCGTCTGGGCCGATACCGACGTCCGGAACTGGCATCCGCGGATGGTCTACGGCACGCTCGGCCCGCTGCTCCACGAGCCGCGCCTCCAGTACGTCAAGGGCTACTACCAGCGCCCGATCGTCGAGGGCGGCGTGCTGAAGGAGGGCGGCGGCGGCCGGGTCACCGAGCTCGTCGCCCGGCCCCTGATCAACCTCTTCTACCCGGAGCTGTCGGGGATGATCCAGCCTCTCGCCGGCGAGTATGCCGGTCGACGGGCGCTCCTCGAATCGATCCCGTTCTTCACGGGCTACGCGGTCGAGATCGGCCACCTGATCGACGCGGCGGAGCGGGTCGGAATCGAAGGCCTGGGCCAGGTGGATCTCGAGCGGCGGGTCCACCGGAACCAGGAGCTCGAAGGGCTGTCGCGGATGTCGTTCGTCATCCTCCAGGCGGTGATGAAGCGCCTCGAGGAGCGGCGCAAGGCGCGGCTGTTCGCGGAGCTCGGCTCGACGATGAAGCTGCCGCGATCCGGGCGGGGCCGCCTCTCGCTCGAGGTCATCGAGCTGGCCGACCAGGAGCGCCCGCCGATGATCCGGATCCCCGAGTATCTCGAACGGCGCGACGGCCGGGACGGCTCGAACGGGGCGAGCGGCCACCGCGGCCCCAGCGGGCTCGGGCTCGGCACCGAGAGCCTCGAACCCGTCGGACGATGACGGCGGACCCGGTCGCGGGTCCGGCGGCGTCAGACCCCGAGGCGTCGAACGCGGCGGCGTCCGAGCCCGATGCTGGCGCGGTCACGTACGAGGTCGTCGCGGCGGACGCGTTCGCCGCGATCGTCGACGAGCTCGGCGAGCTGCTGGCGGACGCGGTCGACTCGGGTGCGTCCGTCAACTTCCTGAAGCCGTTCTCCGCCGCCGACGGAGCGGCCTGGTGGCGTGCCCGGGCGGTCGAGGTGGCCGCCGGCGACTTCGTGCCGGTGGTCGCGCGCGTCGACAGTCGGGTCGCGGGCACTGCCGTCCTGGTCCCCTCGCGGAAGCCGAACTCGCCGCATCGCGCCGAGGTGGTCAAGGTCCTCGTCCATCGGCGGGCGCGCCGCCGGGGGATCGGCGCGGGCCTCATGGCGGAGATCGAGCGGATGGCCGCGGCCGACGGCCGCTGGCTGCTGATCCTCGACACGACATCCGGCAGCGACGCGGACCGGTTCTACCGGAGGCTCGGCTGGACCCCGTTCGGCGAGGTCCCGAACCACGCGTTGACGGCCGACGGCGCGCTCTCGAACACGACGTACTTCTTCAGGGACCTGCGCGCGTGACGGACGGCCGGCCGCTCACCGTCCTGTTCGCGCCCGACTCGTTCAAGGGCTCGCTGACGTCCGTGGAGGTGGCGCGGGCGCTCGCAACGGGCTGGAGCCGGGCGCGCCCCGACGACACGATCGAGCACGCACCGCTCGGCGACGGCGGCGAGGGGACGATCCACGCGGTCGATTTCGCGGGCGGCTGGGAGGAGCTCCGGGCCCACGCGACCGGCCCGCTGGGCACGCCGGTCGCGGTCTCGTGGCTGCGGTCGGCGGACGGCGAGCGGGCGTTCGTCGAGCTGGCCGAGGCATCCGGCCTCTCGCGCGTCGGCGCTCTCGATCGCGACCCGATCGCGGCCACCACCCGCGGCACAGGCGAGCTGATCCGTCGGGCCCTCGACCTCGGAATCCGCCGGATCACGCTGGGGATCGGCGGCAGCGCGACCAGCGACGGCGGCGCGGGGATCCTGGAGGCGCTCGGCGCGCGGGACGACGGCCGGACCGTCGACCTCGCCGGGCTCGACCTCCGGCTCGCCGAGACCGAGCTCGAGATCGCGTGCGACGTCTCGAACCCGCTCCTGGGGCCCAGCGGCGCCGCCGCCACGTACGGACCCCAGAAGGGAGCGACGCCCGAACAGGTCGTCCTCCTCGACGAGCGCCTCGCGGGCTGGGCCGACCGTCTCGAGGCGGCGACCGGGCGGCGGGAGCGCGAGACCCCGGGCGCCGGTGCAGCCGGCGGGACCGGCTTCGGGCTGCTCTGCCTCGCCGGCCGGTTCCGGTCCCTGCACCTCCGCCCCGGCGTCGACCTCGTGATGGAGGCGACGGCGTTCGCGGACAAGCTCGCCCGTGCCGGCCTCGTGATCACCGGGGAGGGCCGGATCGACGCCCAGACCGCGTTTGGCAAGACCGCGCTCGGCGTCGCGAAACGGGCGGCGGCCGCAGGCGTCCCGTGTCTCGCGGTGGGCGGCGGCGTGGAGCCGGCCGGCATCGACGCCCTCGCCGCCGTCGGTGCCGTCGCCGTGCCCGTGACCGAGCGACCGCAGACCGTCGAGGAGGCGATGGCCGCCGGCACGGCGCCCATCAAACGCTGCGGCGAGCGGCTCGCCCGGCTCCTGACCGCGGGGGTG
>DATBGP010000093.1:0-4588 GCA_036557925.1 Candidatus Limnocylindrales bacterium
GGAGGGCTACGCGGGGATCCGCGTTCGGCAAGACCTCGTCCCTCACTCTGGCGTGCTTCGCTGGCGCGAAACTCGGGCGAGGATAGTCCCGCGTTTCTTCGAGCGTCAAGCACGGCCACGCACGAATCACGCTCAGCCGGCCGGCCGTCCGGGCCCTGGGGGACCGCCCGGCGGCGCTTCATCGCCCGCTTCCCGACGAGCTCGGTCCGCCGGAACGGTCCGCAGGCGTGGCCGCGGGTACGGCCAGCGGGGCCGCCAGGGCCGGGGTCGACCGGCCGCCGACGAGGGATTCGAGCCGCGCCGCGACGCGCGCCGTCAGCCGGCGGCGAGTCCGCTGGCGGCGCAGGAACGTGACCGCGAGCGAGGCGATCCCGGCCAGGACGATCCCGGCGATCCCGACCTCCGGCGCGAACGGGTCCGAGACCGTGGCAGCCAGGGGCAAGGGCCCGGCCGCCGGGTCCACGGAGGTCGCAGTGCCGATCGCGGGATCGCCCGAGGCCGGCACGGCCGAGGCCGGCACGCCCGAAGCGGCTGCGTCCGCGATCGGATCGCCGACGCGGACGATGCCCGCCGGATCCTCGACCATGATCAGGCTCGCCTCGGCATCCCCGGACGGATCGCGCTCGACGCGGCCGATCGCGCTCAGCGCATCGTCCGGCGAGATGTCGGCGAGCTCCGCGGTGGCCTGGCTGCGCAGGACGATCCGGGCGACCGAGGTGCCGTCGTCGAGCGTGAACCCATCGGCCTGGACGTCGACGACGAGACCACCGACGCGCACGGTCTGGTTCAGGTGCTCGCCGATCGCGACCAGGTCCATGTCGATGGATGCCGGGGCGGTTCCGATCCCGGCGCCGGCTCCGCTCGCGAGCGGGCTGCCGGTCCCCGGCTTCCGACCGCTGCTCGAGGCGCCGGACCCCTTCGAGGAATCGTCCGCGGGGCCGCCGACCGAGACGTCGCTCCGGGATCGCGGTAGGATCGCGTACCGCCGGTCCGTGGCCGAGGGATAGGGCCGCCGGACGATCCCGACGATCGTCGCCGAGCGACCCTCGACCAGCGTGGTGTTCGGGATCGCAGCGCCGGCGAGACCGAGAATCGGAATGCGCGTCCCGCCCACGAGCAGCTCGGCCTGCCAGCGATCGCCGTTTCGATGGAGGTCCACGACATCGCCGCGAACGCGGACGAGGCGCCATTCGTGGGCCGCGCCCGGGGCCGTCCGCAGCTCGATCGGCTTGGCCGTTCCGCCACCCAGGCGAACGACCGTGCCCGCCCGGATGCGCGGCGCACCGTAGGCCCGCCCGAGCTCGCCGGTCACCCGGATCCGGCTGCCGACCGCGGGGACCGACCCGCCTGCCGGTAGCAGGACCTCGATCCCGCCCGTCCGATCCTCGATGACGATCCGGCGGCCGGTCGCGTCGAGGAGCTTTGCGCCGGTCGTCACCGTGCCTTCGACCGTCGGCGTGCCGCCGCCGGCCACGATGGCGGCCGCGATCGAGACGACGCGACCCTGACTCCCGCTGCCCGGTGAACCCGTGGCGCCCGGGCCGCTCGGGCGGGGTGAGGACGTCGCCGCCGATCCGAGACGAACGATGTCCGATCGATCGCGGAGCCAGATCCGAAAGCCGTCGGCGGCGCCCTTGCGACTGGCGTGCTGCCCGACCACTCCGGTCAGGCCCAGCCGATCGTCCACGGCGATCGAGGACGCGGCGATCGTCGAAGAGGTGTCCGCCGCGATCCGGACGTCGCCGCTCGTCGTTCGGACCAGGAACGAGAAGTCCCCGCTCGTCGCCTTCGCCGGCTTCGACCGCACGACACCCTCGATCCGGACCAGCCGGCCTTCGAGGGTCTCGCCCAGCGGCCCGGTCGTGCCCGACGGATCGGGGACGGCCGCCGTGCCGAGGATGCGGAGACCGCCGACGAGCGAGCGCAGCTCGAGCTGTCCATACGGGTCGGCGAGCGTGCCCGTGGCCTCGATGCGCGTGCCTCGGGCCGGCCGCGGATCTCCGTCCGCGAGCCGGATCACGATGCCGGCCGAACCGTCCTCGACGGCGATCAGGGCCGGCGTCCCCAGCCGGCCGGCCTCGGCGATCACGATCCCGGCGACGCTCACCCGGTGGCCGACAGGCTGGCTGCGAGCCGCGGCGATCGACGTCGCGGTCGCCGAGGGCGCCGGAGTCGGAGCGACGACCGGAGTGGGCGTGGGCCCTGGCATCGCGGTGGGCACGGGTGTGGGCGACACGACAGGCACCGGCGTGGGAGTGGGCGTGGGAGTCGGCGTCGCGGTCGGCGTGGGCGTCGCGATGGCCGGCGGCTCGATCGTCAGCTCGCCCGGCAGGGTCACGTGGAGTCGATAGCCGGCCGAACCCGTTCCGCTGCTGTCGCGCTGCCCGAGCGGACCGGTCGCGCGAACGCGGTCGCCGGTGCGGATCGTCGCGCCGGCCAGGGCCGCCGTCGAGACCACCAGCCGGAGAGGACCGCTGCCGTCGTCGATCGTCACGCCGAGGCCGTCCGCGAGCGATCCGGGCGCTTCCGTGACGGTGCCGGAGACCGTCAGCCGGCGGCCCTCCAGCGCTTCGACCGCCTGACCGGTCGTCGCCGGGTCGGCGCCCGGAAGGGCCGCCGTCGGACCGATCGCGATCGCCGCGGGCGTCACGCCCAGGATGCGCAGGCTGAAGTACCCGCCGAGCGTGCCCGAGGCGGTGATCGCCGTGCCCGCCGGGATCGGGACCGCCAGCGCAGCGTCGAGGCGGATCGCGATGCCGCCGGTCTCGTCCTGGACGAAGCCGGTCCTCGCGGAATCGAGCGCCCCGAGGTCGGTGGTCAGGACACCCGCAACGGTCGCCGTCGCGCCGTCCGGGAGACTCCGGGCGCCGACGATCGACGCGATGGTCGGGGTGGGGACGGGTGTGGGGACCGGCGTGGGCACGGGCGTGGGGACGGGCGTGGGGACCGGCGTCGGCACGGGGGTGGGAACCGGCGTGGGCACCGGCGTGGGGACGGGCGTGGGGACCGGCGTCGGCACGGGGGTGGGAACCGGGGTCGGAACGGGCCCCCCGCTTCCGCCCGGTGTCGCGGGCGACGCGAGGTTCTGCGGACTGGGCGGCGCGACGTCGAAGTCGGCCGCGTTGACGTTCGTATCGATCCCGTTGCCGGCCGAGCCACCCGGCAGGCGCTCGAGGCTCGACCCGGCCGTCGGCGCGGGTGCGGCGGTGCCCTCCACGAAGGCGTTCGTCGCGTCGCCCCAGGCGACCGCGTCGATCGGTTCGCCGCCGACCACGCGCAGGACGACCGCACCGCCCGTTGCCGCGAAGCCCGACGAATAGGTCAGGTCCGCGATCGGCGCGTGCACGCCGGCCGCGTTGGCGATCAGGAGATGCCGGCCCGGCTCGAGGATCGTCGACGACGGCCAGGTGGCCTTCCGCGTCACGGTCGAGCCGGTCGAGGTGGCATAGACGACCTCTAGCCCGACGAGGTCGACGGGCGCCGAGCCGGCGTTCGCCAGCTCCACCAGCTCGTCGGAGGCCGACGACCCGCCCGTCTCCAACTCCGAGATCACGAGGCTCGAGACCGGCCAGGCCACGGCCGCCGTCACGGACAGGACGCCGGCCCCGGATGGTCCGGCGTCGGGCCGGCGAGCGGCGCTCGTCAGGGTGGGCAGGGCGAGGGCCAGGATCAGGGCGAGCGGCAGGGCGATCCGCCCTCCGCGTCGGGCGCGCGGCATCGACGACCTCCGGGCGGGATGTCGGATGGATGCGGCGGGGCCGTCGTTGTAGCAGGGGCGGCTTCGTCCACGATCACCGCCCGCTTCGCGGCAACTGCATCCTGCCTGCTCCGCCGATCACCGGAGGCTCACCTGCCGATCACCGGCGCTCGCGAACCGCGAAGGGACCGCGTAGGATTTGCCGGCCGTCACCCGACGACCCGATCGATCACCCGTCCGTCGCCCACCGGACGCCCGTGGAGGCACCGTGGCCCGAGCCAAGCGAACCCAACGAGCCGAGGCGCGACGGCGCTACCGCGCCAGCCAGGCCGAGGCCGTGAGCGGCGAGGTGCTCGACGAGGACGGCGAGCCGATCGCCACGGCCACTGCGACGTCGTCGTCCACGAACGCGAACCCCGGCCGTTCGTCTGCCGGTCGGGCGAGCCAGCCGGCACCCGAGCGCCCGAGCATCACCGCCGCCTTCCGCTCGTCGTTCACCCCGCTCGACCTTCGCGGCGACCTCCGGGCCCTCCCGCGACTCCTCGTCACGCCCTCGTTCGGGCTCGGTGTCGCGATCACGGCCCTCGCCGCGTTCGCCGTTCCGATCTTCGGCTCGAACGGCGCCACGATCACGCTCTACCAGTACTTCTCCGGGCCGGAGCCCCTCGGGACGGCGTTCATCGTCGGCTTCTTCGCGGCGCGGGCGAGCTACCTGTTGGGCGCGGTCATCGCCGTGATCAGCTTCGCGTTCCAGGCGATCGCCATCTCCGTCGGTGGCTACGACGCCGCCGCCGCCGCGACCGTCCCGCCGCTGACCCGCTCGGACATCCTCGGGCAGCTCGTGTACCAGCTGGCCGTCAGCATCCCGATGTCGGCGTTCTTCGCGGCCGC
>DATBGP010000094.1:0-2668 GCA_036557925.1 Candidatus Limnocylindrales bacterium
GGTTGCGACGATCCGGCCGCCGTCGCGCCAGGCCACGTCCACGTCCAGCCCGCGGGCACCGAACTCGACCGGCGGGTGGGGGTTGTAGAACCAGGTCTCGGCATCGCGGTCGTCGTGCGCAGCGACCGAAACGACCGCGGCGAACAGCGATGGGTAGCTCGCGACGGCGACGTTGTTCGCGGCGCAGACCAGCAGGCAGTTCGCGAAGTAGGCCCGGTCGGCGAGATCGTGGAGGGTCGCGTACATCCCCTCGCTGCGCGACGAGAGGCTGAGGTTCACGATCGACGCGCCGCGGCCGATCGCCCAGTCGAGGCCGGCCGCGAAGGCCAGGCCCTTGCCGCGGTTGTCGGAGCCGAGCACCCGGACGCTCACGATCGCCGCTTGCGGCGAGATCTCGTGGATGATCCCGGCGCAGGCCGTCCCGTGGCCCACCGCATCGATCGGCTCGTCCGCGACGATGCGGGTGTCCTCGCCGTCGAGCTCGACCCGGACGCTTTCGGCCAGCGCCCCCTCGAGCGCGGGATGGCCGCCCTCGACCCCGGAGTCGATGACCGCGACGGTCACCCCGGCGCCGTCCCCTGCCCCGAACGCCCATGCCCGGTCGACTGCGACGAAGGGTGCGACGCGCCGAAGCCCGGTCCGATGGTCGCGGGCGAACGCCTCGGCCCACGCGGGCAGCGCCGCGCCGGCCGCCGGAGCGAGGGTCGGGGCGCCGTGGTCGGTCATCGCCGGCCGCCGAACCCGCGACCGCCGGTGCCGCGTTCGGCCCGCGCGACGAGCACCGCGAGCAGCTCCCGGACCAGCTCCAGCTCGGCCGGATCGGCCGACCGCAGCCGGGCGATCTCGTCGGCCAGGGCCCAGAGCGGGTCGTCGCTGCCGGCATCCAGGCCCTGCGTCGCCTCGCTGACGATCGCCTCGACGTCGCCTGGGTCGGCGCCGCCGTCAGGCGCCGAGGCATCGGCCAGGATCCGTCGCAGGAGCGCCGCGGCATCCCGCTCCACCCGGCTGCTCCGGATCGCGACCGTCGCCTGGCGGGCGAACGCCCCCGCCAGCTCGAGGTCGTGCAGGTCGAACCCGCCGTCGCCGCGCTTGTCGAGCACCTCGAGGACGCCGAGCACGCCGTCGTCGTCGGCGAGCGGCACGGCGATCAGCGACCGAGGGACGTAGCCGGTCTGCTCGGCCGTCGCCCGGCCGAACCGGGCGTCCGCGGCGACGTCGGCGAGCGCGATCGGCTGACCGGTCGAGTACACGTAGCCCGCCAGCCCCTGGCCGGTCTCGATCGCGAGCCCCACGACGCCCTGGCCCTGCTGGCCGGCCGCGACCTCGAAGACGAGCCGATCGGTGGACGGGTCGTGCAGGGCGATCGACGCGGCCTCGGCACCGAAGAGGACGGCCGTCGTCTCGACGATCGAGCGGAGCAGCTCGCTGCCGGTCCCCGGGGTCAGGCGGCGGGCCGCCTCGAGCCGGAGCGTGGCTGCCCGGAGCGCCGCGCGAAGGCGGTCGTCGCCGGCGCCGGTCGGCGGCCCCGGATCGGTCACCGCTCGATCGTGCCGGCGAGGCGGTCCGCGTCGAGGACGACGAGCTGGTCGCGCTCGATCCGGACGAGGCCCTGGTCGGACAGGTCGGCGAGGAGCCGGTTCACCGACTGGCGCGAACCGCCGATCATCCCGGCCAGCTCGGACTGCGTGTACGGCCACGGGATCCGGATCGCGCCGTTCGCGTCCTCGACACCGCCGCTCCGGGCGAGCCGCGTGATCCGCGACGCGAGCCGGCCGGGGAGGTCGAGGAAGTGGAGGTCCTCGACGTGGCCGGTCAGCCGGCGGATCTCGGCGGCGAGGGAGGCCAGGAGCGCGCGCCGGAGTCCTGCGTCGCTGTCGATCAGGGAGAGAAAGGCGTCGCGGTGGAGGACGAGCGTCTCGGTCGCCTCGACGGCGACGATCGTCGCCGAGTGGGGCGCACCGTCGAGGATCGCGAGCTCGCCGAAGAACTCGCCCGGCCCGAGGATGGCCACGATCGCCGGCTCGGCGCCCTCGTCGCTCGGCAGGACGACCTTCACCGAGCCCGAGGCGAGGACGAACAGCGCGTCACCCGGGTCGCCCTGGTGGAAGATCGTCTCGCCGCGGCGGAAGCGGCGGACGCGCAGCACGTGGACGAGCGCGGCGATCGCGTCGTCGTCGGCTGCACCGAACAGCCCGCACCGTCGAAGGGCGGCCGCAGCCACCCGGTCGTCGCCCGGAGTCATCCCCGACGAGCACCTCCGCGAGCCCCCATCGTCCCCGCCCTCATCCTACGTGGCCCGTCACGGACCGGGGCGGAGGGGAGTCGGGAACGGCGGCGGCGCGGCGTCCGATCGATCAGGCGCGAGCCACCGGCCGCATCGGATAGAGGCCGACGACGACCGGGGTGCGGGGGTCCAGCGACAGCTCGTAGCCGATCTCGCCGCCGCGGAGGAGCTCTCCGAGGAGCAGTCCCTCCCGCCGGGGCAGGCCCACGAACACGCGACCGGAGGAGAGGTCCACCGCGGTCACCTCGTCGTCGCCGCCGTCGATGCCGAAGCGGCGGCGAAGCTCGTGCATCGGGACGTACGGCCGGCTCTTGATGAACCGACGGAGCTGCGGCGCGGTGCAGCCAGTCGGCCCGTTCGCGCCGTGCCCGTCCATGCCGTTCG
>DATBGP010000095.1:0-4180 GCA_036557925.1 Candidatus Limnocylindrales bacterium
CGTCGTCGCCGGGGCCAACAACCTGAAGGTGGAGCTGAAGGACGGCAAGCAGTACGACGGGACGACCTACGGCGTCGACACGCTGACCGACCTCGCGATCGTGAAGATCGACGCGACCGGCCTGCCGGCGGCCACGATCGGCGACTCGGACGGCCTGAAGGTCGGCGAGCTCGTCGTCGCGATCGGCAGCCCGCTCGGGACGTTCTCCAACAGCGTGACGAGCGGGATCGTGTCGGCGGTGGGCCGCCACATCCAGACGGACGGCGGCGACCTCCGGAACCTGATCCAGACCGACGCGGCGATCAACCCGGGCAACAGCGGCGGGCCGCTCCTCGATTCGACCGGCGCCGTGATCGGGGTGAACACCGCGATGGCCCAGGACGCGAGCGGGATCGGCTTCGCGATCCCGGTCAACATCGCCCGACCGCTCATGCGCCAGGCGCTCGCCGGCGAGCAGCTCCAGCGGCCGTACATCGGCATCCACTACACCCAGATCGACGCGCAGAAGGCCGCCGACGAGAAGCTGCCCGTCGAGCAGGGCGCGATCGTCCAGGCCGATCCGAATTCGAACGATCCGGCCGTCGTCGCCGACGGCCCCGCCGCCAGGGGCGGGGTCCAGGAGGGCGACATCGTCACGAAGATCAACGATCAGGCGGTCGACACGCTCCACCCGCTCGACGCGGTCCTGTCGCAGTTCTCGCCGGGCGACACGGTGACGCTCACGATCCTGCGCGACGGCAAGCAGCAGACCGTCAAGGTCACCCTCGGTGTGCGGCCGGCCGGGCTGAACTAGGCTCGGCCTCGGGCTCAGGAGGCGCCGGGCCGGACCCGCCGGATCTCGACCGCCGACCAGTCGATCGGGCCGCCGAGCCGGACCCCCGGCTTGCGGACGCGGACGACCACCTCGTCGGCCGCCGGATCGGCGAGGACACGCTCGGCGATCCGTTCGGCGAGCGTCTCGAGCAGCCGCACGGACGGGCCGCCGACGATCTCGCGAACCAGCGCGTCGACCGCGCGGTAGTCGATCGTCCGGTCGAGGTCGTCCGAGCGTCCGGCCGGCCGGAGGTCCAGCCCGATCTCGACGTCGACGCCGAACGGCTGCGGGCTCGCCTGCTCCTCGTCGGTCGCCCCGTGACGCCCGGCGACCTGGATGTTCGAGAGGACGATCCGATCGGTCACCCCGCACCTCCGCGTGCGCCGTCGAGGCCGGTCCCCCGCACGATCGCATCGCTCATCCGGGCGGCCCGGACGTTCTCCCGGACGTCGTGCACCCGGACGATGTCGACGCCGCTCGCGATCCCCAGGGCGGTCGTGGCGAGCGTCGCCTCGAGCCGCTGGTCCGCCGGCAGGTCCAGGACCTTCCCGAGGGTCGACTTGCGCGACGTCCCCAGCAGGATCGGCCGACCGAGGACCCGGAGCGCGGCCAGCTCGCGGAGGAGCACGAGGTTGTGCTCGGCCGTCTTCCCGAAGCCGATCCCCGGATCGACGACGATCGCCTCCCATGCGACTCCCGCCCGGAGCGCCCGGTCGATGGCAGCCTGCAGGTCGGCGATCACCTCCGCCACGAGGTTCGCGTAGCGCGGCTCCGCCCGGTTGTGCATCAGGACGATCGGAGCCGCCCGTTCGGCGGCCAGGCGGAGGAGCGCGTCGTCGGGGTCCACGCCCTGGATGTCGTTCACCAGGCTCGCGCCGGCGTCCAGGGCCGCCGCGGCGACGCCGGCCTTCGTCGTGTCGACGCTGATCGGCACGTCCGGGAGGGCCGCCCGGATCGCGGCGACGACCGGGATCACGCGGTCGGTCTCCGTGCGCTCGTCGACCACGGCGTGACCGGGCCGCGTCGATTCCCCGCCGACGTCGAGGAGGTCGGCGCCCTCGTCGACCATCCGCCGCGCCCGGTCGAGGGCGGGGCCGACGGGGTCGGTGCCGTCGGTGCCGTCGGTCCCGAGCAGACCGTCGCCGGAGAACGAGTCCGGGGTCACGTTCAGGATCCCCATCACGAACGTCCGGCTGCCCCAGGCGAACGTTCGCGAGCCGATCGCCAGCGGTGCCGGCGACCCGGGCAGCCCGTCGCCCGCACCGACGGGGAGGCGGCGGGCCGGCGTCGCGGCGCCACCGCCGAGGTCCGGCCGAGCCGCGACGACGGTGGGATCGGGATCGGTGGGCGGCGTCATCGCGGCCGATTGTCACCCGGATCGCGCAGGAGCGGATCGTCCACGAGCCGGGCCCGGACCGCTCCGACGAGGTAGAGCGAGCCCGCGACGACGACCGGCCCGGGCGGCCCGTCGAAGGCGCGCCCGAGCGCTGCGTCGAGGTCCGGCTCCGCCTCCACCGTCACCGACCGCCCCAGCGAGTTCATCCAGACCGTGGCGAGCCGTCCCGCCGGCAGCGCCCGCGGCGTGTCGATCGCCGTCGCGATGACGCGGGCGCCGGCGAGGACGTCCGTTGCGGCGAACGCGGCGCAGATCCCGGCGACGTCCTTGTCGGCCATGGACGCGGTGACGAACGTCAGCCGGCCCGGGGTCAGGAGCGGCCGGAGATCGACCAGGGACTCGGCGAGGGCCGCCGCACCGGCCGGGTTGTGGGCGCCGTCGAGGAGGACGTCACGGCCGTCGACGGTCAGCAGCTCGAGCCGGCCGGGCCAGCGGGCCTCCGCGTAGCCGCGCCGACGGGCATCGCCGGGCACCGTCGCGATCCCGGCCGTCGCCAGGGCGTCGAGCACGGCGTCGGCCACGGCGACGTTCGCCGCCTGGTGCCGGCCGCGCAGGCCCACCCGGGTCTCGCCGAGCCGGGGCAGGTCCACGAGCAGCCCGTCGCGGTCGACCCCGAGGATCGGCGCGGGCGGGGCGATGGTCAGCGGCACGCCCATCCGGTGCGCCCGCCGGCGGACGATCTCGAGGGCGTCGCCCGTGGTCCCCGTGACGGCGACGTCGCCGCGCTCGATGATCGCCGCCTTCTCCCGGGCGATGTGTCGGATCGTCGGGCCGAGCCGCTCGGTATGGTCGAGATCGACGTTCGTGATCGCCGCCACCCCCCCGTCCCAGGCGTGGGTCGCGTCGAGCCGGCCGCCGAGCCCCACCTCGACGAGGGCGAGATCGATCCGCTCCTCGGCGAACCAGGCGAAGACCACCGCCGTGAGCAGCTCGAACTCCGTCGGCGGGCCGAGGCGTTTCGGAAGCCGGTCGGCCGCCGCGATGGCCGTGCTGACGAGGCGGCTGAACGTCGCCGCGTCGACCGGTCGTCCGCCGATCTGGAGGCGCTCGCGATACGAGACGAGATGGGGCTTCGGCGTCTCGCCCGCTCGCAGACCGGCTGCGCGGATCGCGGACGCGGCCAGCGCGAGGACGCTGCCCTTGCCGTTCGTCCCGGCCACGAGTGCGCCACGCACGGCGAGCTGCGGATCGCCGAGCGCATGGAGGAGGGCCTTCGTCCGGCCGAGGCCGAGCCGGACGCCGTACCGACCGCGCTCCTCGAGCGCCTCGAGGGCCGCCCGATAGGCCGCTGCCTCGTCGCCCGCGTCGGACGGCCCCGAGGTCCTCGCGCTGTCGACCATCGTCACTCGCGCGTCAGGTCGTCCTCGTAGAAGACGCACTGGTTGAAGCGCGGCGTCAGGCAGACGTCGTTGACGTACCCCTGCTCGAGGTGGACGCCGCCGCGGAGCTGGCAGCGGGAGATGTTCGCGTCCTGGCGGATCAGGGCCTTCAGGAGGTGCGGCGCCTGGATCGGGATCGCGCCGCGCGAGCCCGTCATGTAGAAGTGCGGGCAGACGTTGCGGCGGAGGTTCGGGAGCCCGAACCCGCCGCGGGCCGGGGGGAACGCCGGGTACGGCGCACGCACCGGCTGGCCGGCTCGACCGGGCATCGGCGGGCGAACCGGCGTCGGGGTCCGGGCGGCCATCCCGCCGCCGGTCGTGACCGGGCCGCGAACGTTCGTCCCGGGCGGCCGGCGATCCTCGGGACCGGGGAGGCGCGAGGGCGCGAGCGACGGCGGGCGGGTGACGCGCGCGATCGGGCCCACGCCGAACGCCGGTCGACCGCTCGCTCCCGGCGGGCGATCGCGCTTGGGGTCACGTGCCTGCATCCAATCCCTCGGATCGGCGCACGACAGGGGACATCGGGCCCGCGCGCCGGACCCGGCAAGACTACAACGCTCCGTCCCGGAGCAACCAGCCGGACGCGACCGG
>DATBGP010000096.1:0-13106 GCA_036557925.1 Candidatus Limnocylindrales bacterium
ACGACCGGGCGGTGCTCGACCTCGGCTACCACGACGAGACCCTCGAGCCCGGCATGCGCGTCATCGCCATCCCGACCACGGCAGGAACCGGCGCCGAGACGAACACCTACGGCGTCATCACCGACGAGTCGGCCGGGCGCAAGGGATATGTCGGCCACGAGAGCGTGCTTCCGCGACTCGCGATCCTCGACCCGGAGCTGACCCTGGGGCTCCCGCCCGAGCCCACGGCCGCGACCGGCGTCGACGCGATGACGCACTCGCTCGAGTCGCTCCTGTCGAAGCACCCGAACCCGTTCGCCGAGGCGATCGCCCTCGGCGTGATCCGGACCGTCGCCGACTGGCTGCCGCGAGCCGTGGAGGACGGCTCGGACCTCGAGGCGCGGAGCCGGATGCTGCTCGCCGCTCACTACGCCGGGGTCGGCCAGCAGTCCGGGACCGGGGTCGGCGCCGTCCATGCGATCGGGCACGCCATCGGGACGCGCGGCCGGCTGCCGCACGGGACCGCCCTCGCGACCGTCATGCCGGAGGTGTTCGAGACCTACCTCGGCGTCCGGGACCGGGAGCTTGCGCTGGTCGCGGTCGCGCTCCGGGCGGCGGACCCGCGCGATCCCGCGGACGAGGCCGCCCGAGCGGGGATCGCCGCGGTGACGGCTCTGCTCGAACGCGTCGGTCAGCGACGGACCCTGGCCGGCCAGGGTCTCGGCGCGGACCTGCACGACACGATCGCCCGGGACGCGATCGACGACGCGGCGATCGACAACAGCCCCCGGCTGCCGTCCCGGACCGAGGTGCTGGCGATCCTGTCGCGGGTCGCCTGAGCGCGATGGACCAGCCCCCGAACGGACGGCCACCCGATCCTCCCGGCCCATTCGGCTGGCCGGGCCTGGGGCGGTACCTCCGCGGACCCGAAGGGCTCCAGCCGCTCGGCGACCGCCGCCGTGACCGGATCGTGCGCTGGGTCGGGTTCGCCGCCGCGGTGGGGGTGATGGTCGCGATCTTCGCCGTGCTGTTCCTCGCCCGCGGGCAGTAGCCCCGTGGTCGCCACGCCACGGCGGCGACTAGCTAGCGGCGGAGGTAGCCCGGGAGATTGGGCTCGGCACCGCGCCAACGGGCGAGCTCCTGCGTCTCGAACCACCCGAAGTGGTTGACGAAGTGCCCGCCGTGCTCCTCGACGATGCGGGCGACGTGCGCCACGTGCCGTTGCCCGCGGACCTTCACGCTCACGACCACTCGGCCCTCCTCGATCGCCGCCTCGTACCAGGCGAAGTCCGGAGCCTGGTCGGCCCAGCTGAACTCGAAGATCCGGTAGACGACGCCGAGCGGACCGTGGCGTCGTCCGCTCGGGTCGAAGGCGCCGACCGCCCCCGGTCCGACGAACGTCTCGATCGCCGCCCGCTCGACCCCGGCCCCGATGAGGGCGGCGATCGCCTCGTCGGCCGAGGCCGGCGCGTCGAAAACGGCGATCAGCCGCCCGACGGCGCTGCCGACGGAGGGGCGGCGCTCGTTCGTCGCCACGGTGCGGCCCCGGTCAGCCCGCTTCGACGAGCGGCTTCACCTCGCCGATCAGGCGCTCGAGGGTTTCGGGGTCGTACGGCGCCGGGACTTCGACGAGCTGCGAGGGAAACCCGACGGCGACGTACTCCCGGATCCGCTCGGCGACCTTCGCGACCGGGCCGAGGATCGGCCGCTCCTCGGCGATCATCCCCAGGTCGATGTCCTTGCGGTTCAGCGCCATCGTCTCGTCCCAGACCCGCCGCGCCTCGGCCTCGGAGTCGCGGATGATCATCCAGAGGTTGGTGGTCCGTTCCACGGCGTCGCGGGGGCGGCCGACCTCGTCGAGGTAGCCGTCGAGGATCGGTCCCAGCTCGGCGAGGAGCTCGGGCGTCCCGGCCGCGTTCCACTGGTCGGCGTAGCGGGCCACGGTCCGGAGCGTCTTCGTCCGGCCCGTGCCCCCGATCATGATCGGGACGTGCCGCTGGACCGGATCCGGGACGTGGTGGAGCTCCCGGAACGCGTAGCGCCCGCCCGGCCTCGAGGTCACGGTGCCTCCGTCGAGCAGCGTCCGCATCGCGGCGACCGACTCATCGAGCCAGTCGAGCCGCTGGCCGAATCCCGTCCCGAAGTCGATCCCGTGGGCGGTGTGCTCGTATTCGAACCAGGCGCCGCCGATGCCGAGGATCGCCCGGCCGCCACTGACATGGTCAAGCGTCGTGATGCTCTTCACGACCAGGCCCGGGTTGCGGAACGTGTTCGCGCCGACCAGCAGCCCGAGCTGGACCCGCTCGGTGGCCAGCGCCCACGCGCCGAGGGTCGTGTAGCCCTCGAAGATCGGCTGCTGGGGGTCGCCGACGATCGCGTGGAGGTGGTCCCAGGTCCAGAGGCTGGCGTAGCCCAGTCGGTCGACCCGCCGGGCGGCGTCGAGGAAGTCCGGCCAGGTCGAGGCCTGGCTCCAGAGGTTGATCCCGATCTTCAGGTCCGTCATGCGGGAATTCTAGGGGCCGGGACCCGTCCGGATCGCGGCCGCCGGCACCCGGCCGGGCCCGGTCCGCGATGGCCTCGACCGCGCGTCGTCGCCGCCGGCCGGTTCAACCGGGCAGCGTCGCGAGGTCCTGCTCGATCGGCATCCGGTCGTCGGCGTTGTCGATCGCGGCGAGCGCCGCGACGGCCTTTGCCTTCCACAACGCGCCACTCGCGGAGTCGCCGCCGACGAAGGAGGCGCGGGCCATCGCCTCGTAGGCGCCGGCGAGGTCCCACGACTCGCGGCCGTCGTCCTCGCCGATCGCCTCGTTGATCTCGACGCAGCGCCGGGCGTGCCACAGCGCCGGCTCGCCGCGCCCGACCGTGGCGTAGACCCGGGAGCAGAGCCACTCCCCGCGGGCGAGGTTCACGGTCCTCATGCCGGCGGCCCGGGCCCAGTGCCACCGCGAGGCGTGGGCCCGGTGGATCATCTCGTCCGTCTCCGCGGCGGTCCGGTCCGGCTTCTCGATCAGCGTCCAGGTGCTGTTGTAGAGGTCGACCCCGAGCTGGCGCTGGGTGGCCGCGTCCAGCTCCACGCTCGTCGCGGCGGCGGGGTCGCTCACGGTGTTCGTCACGATCGGGTCCCTTCCCTCGGTCATCCGCCCCACGACGTGGAGCAGGCGGGTGAGTCGGTCGCTGCGGGCGGCGATGCGCGCCCGGTGGACGGCGAGTCGCCGCCGCTGCTCGGCCGGGTCGTCCATCGCCAGGACCGCCCGGATCTCGTCCAGCGGCACCTCGAGGTCGCGCAGGCGGGCGATCGTCCGGGCGGTCTCGAGCTGCTCCCGCCGGTAGCGGCGGTAGCCGGTGAAGCGGTCGATGTCGGCCGGGCGGAGCAGATCGAGCTCGTCGTAGTGGCGCAGGGCGCCCACGGAGAGCCCGCTCAGTCGCGCGAACGGTCCGATCGACAGCAGGTCGTCGTCCACGCCATGCATCGTGGACCCTCCGGTAGGTCGAGAGTCAAGGGGCCGCAACCGCGCCGTCTCTCGAGCTCGGCGGCGCTATCGTTCGGGCGATGCCGGACGCCGCCCGCCGCCCGATCGCGATCCGCTGCGGCGGGCTGCTGGACGTGGACGCGGGCACGGTCCGCCGCGATCGGATCCTCCACGTCGCCGGCGGGCGGATCACCTCCGAGGGCGGTCCCGACGACGGCCTCCCCGACGACGCGCTCGTCGTCGACCTTGGCGGGCTCACGGTGCTCCCGGGCCTGATCGACACCCACAGCCATCTCGTCGGCAACGTCCAGGACAGCGGCGTGCCGGCGACGACGACGTCCGGTGCCGAGGACGTCCTGATCGGCGTCCGCCACGCCCGCCAGACGATCGAGGCCGGCTTCACGACCGTCCGCGACCTGGGTCCGTTCCGGGCGTTCACCGACTGTGCGCTCCGGGACGCGATCGACCGCGGCGACGTCGTCGGGCCGCGGATGCAATGTGCCGGCGCGTTCATCACCGCGGCCTGGGGCGGCGGCGACGTCGTCGGCCTCGCCCGCGACATCGAGCTGCCCGAGGAGCTGCGGTTCGGCGTCGTCGGGAACGTCAACGAGGTCCGCGACCGGGTTCGCCGGCTCCTCATCGGCGGGGCCGACCTGATCAAGTGCATCGGGACCGGCGCCGTCCTGACGCGGGGCGGCGTGCCCGGCGCTCCCGAGCTGAGCGAGGCGGAGATCCGGGCCGCGGTCGAGGAGGCCTCCTGGTATGACGCGTTCGTCGCGGTCCACGCCCACGGCGCCGAGGGGGCGAAGCGGGCGATCCGGGCCGGCGCCCGATCGGTCGAGCACGGCAGCTACCTGGACGACGAGGCGATCGCGATGCTCGCCGACACGGGCACGTGGTTCAGCGTCGACGTCTACGACGGCGACTGGTCGCTCGGCCCGGAGGGGCCGACGGACTGGCCGGCCGACACGATGCGGAAGATGCGCGAATCGATGGAGGCGCTCGACGTCGTCTTCGCGAAGGCGCTCGAGCGTGGCGTCCGGATCGCGAACGGCACCGACAGCGGCGTCTACCCGCACGGCCAGAACGCCCGCCAGCTCGGCGCCTACGTCCGGCGCGGGATGACGCCGCTGGCCGCGATCCGGAGCGCGACGACGACCGCTGCCGACCTGATGGGCTGGGACGACCGGGTCGGCTCGCTGGCGCCCGGCCGGTTCGCCGACCTGGTGGCGGTCGGCGGCGATCCGCTCGCCGACGTGACGCTGCTCGAACGGCCCGTCTTCGTCGCGAAGGGTGGCGTCGCGGTTCGGGACGACCGGCTCCGGACCGGACCGGGTTGAGTCGCCGGGCCGCCGTCGAGAGGTGCGCCCGTGCCACGCTCATCCGATTGCGGTCCGTCGGTACGATCGGTCCATTGGCTCCACGGCCGTCCCGCGCCGATCCTGAGCGCTGGCGGAGCTGCGCCCGCCACGGCCCGTGCTCGCGGGCGTCGACCAGCCGGGAGGGATCGATCGCGTGAAGCGACTGCGGCCGGTCTTCGCGCTCGCCTCCTGCCTGCTGCTGCTCGGCGGGCTGGCGCCGGCGACCGCCAGCGCGGCGACGATCTGGCGCTTCAACCTCTACCGCGCGGCGGCCTTCCTGTACCAGGATCCGTACTACACGGCGTGCACGGCCGCGGCGACGATGACGATGCTGAACATCGTCGACCTGAGCGGCACCGGCGGGAACGGCTTCCGCTGGACGACCACCCGGACGAAGAACAGCAGCGACAGGGCGAACGTCCGGGACATGACCTCGATCCTGTGGTTCGCGCGCCGCTACGACACCCTTTCGGACGGGCGGCCGGGCAGCGATCCGCACGGCTGGCGGAACGCCCTGAACTACTACGGCTGGGGCTGGGGCTCGATGACGAACCCGGCCCTGCGCGTCTATGACGACCGCGCGTTCGGGACGTTCGACGGCGCGCTGAAGGCCGCGGTCATCGCGATCGCCCGGTACCGGATGCCGGTCGGCGTGCTCGCCTGGGCCGGCGGCCACGCCCAGGTCGCGACGGGCTACGTCGTGACCGGCGAGAACCCCGCGACGTCCGACGATTTCGTGGTGAACGGGCTGTGGCTGTCCGACCCGCTCCGGTCCAGCCGCATCGTCAATCGCTACGTCAACCGCCTGTCACTGAAGTCGGGCGATCTCGACTACCGCTTCCAGGCCTATCGCGAGGTGGACAGCCCCCTCGACGACGTCTACTCGCCCGGCTTCCGACGCAGCTCGATCCGGTCGCTCTCCTCGGAGTGGTATCGGCGCTGGGTGCTGATCGTCCCGACCCGGGACGGCCTGCCCGAGACGATTCCGACGCCGACCCCGTCGCCCACGCCGACGCCACCGCCGTCGCCGACCCCGCCGCCCTCGCCGACGCCGACGCCGGCACCCACCGCGGCCTCGAGCCCGTCGGCCGCGCCGTCCTCGACGCCGTCGCCGAAGCCCAGCCCGACTGCAACGCCGAGCCCGACCGCGGCCGCCGCGCAGGTGATGCCGGCTTCGCCGAGCCCGACGCCCGCGGCGTCGCCGGCTTCGCCGGCTCCGTCGTCGTCGACGTCCGCCCCGGACGCGCCGGCGCCTGCGGCCTCGTCCGCCGGCCAGGTGTGATTCCCAGCCAGGCCCGGTCCAGCTAGGCCCGGTCCAGCTCCCGGTCGATCGCCCGGAGGATGAACCGGGCGGCCTCGGCGCTCTTCCCGCCGAGCTTCTGGCCCTCGTCCTGCTCCAGGGCCGGCTCGAGATCGGCGAGGAACTGCATCAGCTCGGGCGTCCGCTGGAGGTCGCCGGCATCGAAGGCGCGATCCAGCCGGTCGACCGCGAGCCGCGCGTTGTCGACGACATGGCCCTTCGCATCGATCAGCTCGCGCACGTCGGCCCGCGCCCGAGCCGCGCCGGGGCCCTGGCTGGTCATCGCCGTCGCCCGAGGATCCCGGCCAGCGAGCCCGAACGCCGGCCGCGGCCCGCGGCGCCACCGGCCGTGTCGGCTGCGGCCTCCGTGCTCCGGCCGTCGCCCGCCGCCGAGCCGGCTTCCCGGTCCCGGCGGTCGCCCAGCCGGGACCAGTCCGAATCGAGCAGGCTCATCGTGATCTCGTCCCACCAGCGGCCCTCGCGCCAGATCGCCTCGCGGGCGCGGCCCTCGATGACGAACCCGATGGAGGCGTAGGAGCGGATCGCCCGCTCGTTGAAGGCGAAGACGCTCAGCGCGATCCGGTGCAGGCCGAGCCCGTCGAACGCATGGCCCATCATCAGCGACGTCGCCTCGGTGCCGTAGCCGTGGCCCCACGCGTCCTTCTCGCCGATGGTGATGTGGTAGAGCGCCGAGCCGTTGTCGCTGTCGAGCTGGGACAGGGCGCACGTGCCGATCAGCCGGTTCGTCTCCCGGACGTGGATGGCCATGGCCAGCGACTCGACGCCGAGGGCCCGGGCCGCGAAGAATCGCTCGATCTCGTCCTGCCGCATCGGGCCGTCCTGGTAGCGCGTGAGCCGGACCACGTCGGGGTCGCCGTACCAGCGTTCGAACGCGCGAAGGTTGTCCGGGGAGTGGCGTCGGAGGACGACTCGCTCACCCGTGATCGCCTCGGGAAACCAGCGTCGAGGGCCCATCGGAGGGGACGGTATACCATCGCCGCCATGCGTCGCTGGAGCGAGGTCGCTGAGCGCGTTGCCGCCACGACCCGGACCTCCGAGAAGACGGCTCTCCTCGCCGAATACCTCGCCGGACTGACCGCCGCCGAGCTCCCGATCGCCGTCGTCTTCCTCACGGGCCGGCCCTTCGCGGAGGCCGACCAGCGCGCTGCCGGGCTCGGCTGGTCGGCCATCGCCACGACCGTCGGGGACCTGGCCCGCGTGCCGCGATCCGAGCTGGGGGCGGCCTACGACCGCCACTCCGACCTCGGTCTCGCCGTCGCCGACGTCCTGACCGCCGCCGGCCACGACCCCGACCCGGCCCGCTCGCCGACGCTGCCCGAGGTCGCCGTGGCCTACGCCGCGATCGAGTCGGCGTCGGGACCGGCGGCGAAGTCCGGGATCCTCCGCGATCTCCTCGCCCGGGCTGACCCGCTGGCCGCCAAGTACATCGTCAAGGTCCTGTCCGGGGAGCTCCGGATCGGGCTCCGCGAGGGCCTCGTGGAGGCGGCGATCGCGAAGGCGTTCGACCGGCCGCTCGATGAGGTGAAGTGGGCCGGCATGCTGACCGGCGACATCGGCCGGATGGCCGAGATGGCCCGCGACGACCGGCTCGCCGACGCGAGCCTCGCGCTCTTTCACCCGATCAAGTTCATGCTCGCCTCGCCCGCCGAGGACGCCGCCGAGATCGTCAGGCGGCTCGGCGTGCCCGTCTGGGTCGAGGACAAGTACGACGGGATCCGGGCCCAGCTCCACCGCCACGGATCGGACGTCCGGCTCTACTCCCGCGACCTGCACGAGATCGGCAACCAGTTCCCCGAGATCGTCGAGGGCGCCCGGGATCTCGGCTGGGACGGCATCCTCGACGGCGAGATCCTCGCCTGGCGTGACGGGACGGTGCTGCCGTTCATCGCGCTCCAGGCCCGGCTCGGCCGGAAGTCGCCGTCGGAGGCGATCCGCGCGGAAGTCCCGGTGATCTTCGTCGCGTTCGATGCCCTGGGTCTCGGGCCGGCGGACCCGGCCGCTCCGGCGGTTGGCGACGGAGCGTCGTCGAACGGCTCCGGTCCGGCGGCGACGGCACGCACTGCGACGGTGACGACCGAGCGCGCCCCGGCGGCGAGCGCCCCGATCCCCGGCGGGGACGGCGCCGTTGGCGACGAGGTCGAGGCGGTGGAGGCCCTGCTCCGCGAGCCGCTCGAGGATCGCCGCCGCCGGCTCGAGGCCCTCCGCCTGCCGCTTGCGGCCGAGGGCGGGGTCTTCGCCCTGAGCCACCTCGCGAGCGTCAGCTCCGTCGACGGGCTCGAGGATGCGTTCCGGAGCGCCCGGGACCGGCGCAACGAGGGCCTGATGGTCAAGGACCCCAGGTCCATCTACTCGCCGGGCCGTCGCGGCCTCGGCTGGCTGAAGATGAAGAAGGCCCTCGCGACGATCGACTGCGTCGTCGTCGGCGTCGAGGTCGGCCACGGCAAGCGCCACGGCGTCCTGAGCGACTACACGTTCGCGGTCCGTGACACCGAGAGCGACCGGCTCGTCACGATCGGCAAGGCCTACAGCGGGCTGACGGACGCCGAGATCGCCGAGATGACCCGCTGGTTCGAGGACCACACGATCGCCCGCTACGGTCGCTACCGGCAGGTCGAGCCGACGGTCGTGGTCGAGGTCGCGTTCGACGTGATCGTCCGCTCCCGTCGCCATCAGTCGGGCTACTCGCTCCGCTTCCCACGGATCGCCAACCTCCGGCTCGACAAGTCGGCCGACGAGATCGACACGCTCGAGACCGTCGGTGCGCTGTACGAGGGCCTCCAGCACGGCGCCGAGCAGCTGGTGACCGCGAGCGCCAGGAACTAGTCCCGCGCCGGCGGCCAGGGGTCCGAAACCGGTCGCCGCGACGCGGGACGGCCGCTAGACTTCCGCCATGTTCGACTTGCTCGGGGGCGAGCCGACCCTCGTTCCACTGACCCTGTACACCGACAGCTTCGTCATCAAAGGCCAGTTCCGGACGCGGCAGGCTCGCATCACCGACATGCTCAACCACGCGGACGACGACTTCCTCGTCCTCTCCGACGCGGTGATCGACGAGTACGGGTCGCGGAACGTCGCGATCCGGAGCGAGTACGCCCAGGTGAACCTCGGGGCGGTGCTCTTCGCCGTGGCCGACACGGAGGTGGAGGCCCGGCCGGACCTCCGGACCCCGAAGGTCGCCGAGCAGGCGATGATCTCGATCCCGCCGTTCCGGGTGATCGGGCGGGTCCACCTCCTGCCCGAGCGCGACCTCCGCGAGGCCCTGACCGAGCTGACCGGCCGATTCATCCCGGTGACCGAGGCGACGTTCTGGTCGGAGTCGATCGGCGAGGCACGGGCGACCGCGCCGATGGTCGCGATCAACCACACCCGCGCCCAGATCCTGGCGCCGCACCGCGAGGTCGATCCGTGGGCCGGGCTGGATCGCTCGGGCGAGGCCGGCGAGGCCGGGCTCGGTGGTGCTTCCGCCGAGACCGCCGGCGCCGATTCGGCCGGCCGTCCGGTCCAGTACCACCACTGGGCGGATGTCCACGCGGACGAGAACGCCGGCGTGTCCGACGTGGGCGCATCCGGATCGGATCCATCGGCATCGCCCGCGACGCCCGGAGCCCTGACCGGCGACCTGCCCAGCGAATGGCCGGCCGGCGCCGGCGATCCGGCCTGGCCGGAGTCGGACCTCGGTCGCTAGTCGGGACGCCCGCAGCCGCGCGAGCCCGGCCGCGCCAGCCCGGCCGCGCGAGCCCGGCCGCGCGAGCCCGGCTGCGCCAGCCCGGCGGCGGGCCGGTCGAGGGGCGCCGTCGCAAGCCCAGTCGCGACCCCTAGTCGCGACCCCGGTCCACCGGCAGGTCGAGCCGGTTGCCCCACTCCGACCAGCCGCCGTCGTAGACCGCGACGTCGTCGTGGCCGAGCAGCGTCAGGGCGAACGCGAGCTTCGCGGCCGCGATCCCCGAGCCGTCGTAGCAGACCATCCGCCGGCCTCGGGCGACGTTCGCCTTCAGGAGGATGTCGCGGAGCTCGTCGCCCTCGCGGAAGTGCTGGCTGCCGGGCCGCGTCATCGCGCCGACCGGCACGTTGACCGCGCCCGGGATGTGGCCGAGCCGTTTCGTGGTGCCCTCGTGGCCGCGATACTCCGCCGGCGCCCGGGCATCGAGCAGCGTCACGTCCGGTGACGACAGCAGGGCCCGGACGTCCGCCGTCGTGAGGCGCATCCGGGGCTGGGCGCGCGGGGTGAAGTGGGCCGGCGGCGGCGGCGCGACGGCGTTCGACACCTGCCGGCCCTCCGCGGCCCAGGCGGGAAAGCCGCCGTCGAGGATCCGGATGGACTCGAGCCCGTAGACGCGGAGGCTCCACCAGGCGCGCGAGGCGAAGAGGCTCACCGTGTCGTCGTAGATCACGACGGTCGCGCCGTCGCCGACGCCGGCGACCGCCAGCGTCCTGGCGACCTGCTCCGGACCCGCGAGCAGGATCGCATCGCCGGTGTCGGCCGGATCGGTCAGCTCCGCCCGCCAGTCGACGAAGACGGCGCCGGGGATGTGGCCGGCGGCCCACGTCTGGTGGCCGCTGCCGTCGGGTCGCCAGCGGACGTCGAGGATCCGGACCTCGGGCCGGCCCAGCTGGTCGGCCAGCCAATCGGTGGACGCGAGGAGCTCGGGGCGCGCCAGACCTCCCGGGGTCCGGGCCAGGGTCCGCGTCCGGGACAGGCGGCGACCGGCGGGAGACGACGACATCGCCCGTATCATACGGACGTGGTCGCCCCCTTCCTGCCCGATGCCGAGAAGCTGGCTGCCATCCGTGAGGCATTGCCGGCGCTCGATGCCGGGATCTACCTGAACACCGGCTCCGTGGGGCCGATGCCCGCCGAGACGGCGGCGGCGATGGCCGAGATCGTTGACTACGAGCTCCGGATCGGCCGGGCGGCGACCGACTACTGGGAGGCGTTCCTCGAGCGGCTCGCGGAGGCGCGCGGCGCGGTGGCCGCCGTCCTCGGCGCCGACGTCGACGAGGTGGCGATCACCCATTCGACGTCCGGCGCGATGAACGCCGCGACGTGGTCGCTCGACCTCCGTGCGGGCGACCGGATCGTGACGACGAGCGCCGAGCATCCCGGCGCCCTGGGCCCCGTGCATGCGGCGGCCGCCCGGACCGGCGCGGAGGTCGTGGCCGTCGACGTGGGCCTCGGCGGCGACGACGTGGCGATCCTGACCGCGTTCGACGACGCGATCGGCCCGGGAACGCGGCTGGTCGCCCTGTCGCACGTCCTGTTCACGAGCGGCGCGCGATTGCCGATCGCGGCGATCGCCGGGCTCGCCCACGATCGCGGTGCGATCGTCGCCGTCGACGGCGCCCAGGCCGTCGGGGCGATCGCCGTCAACGTCGCGGAGCTCGGGGTCGACTTCTACGCGGTCCCCGGCCAGAAGTGGCTGCTCGGACCCGAGGGGACCGGGGCGATCTGGGCGTCGCCCGCGGCCACCGAGCGCGGGCTCGTCTCGAACGGCAGCTGGTTCACCTACGAGCGGATCGACGCCGCCGGGGCGGTGCCCCATCCGAACGCCCGCCGGTTCGAGGACAGCGGGCCGTACCGGCCCGCGATCACCGGCCTCGCCCGGAGCTGCGGCTGGCTCTCGATGTACGTCGGCCTGCCGTGGATCCACGAGCGCGGGGCGGCGATGGCCCGGCTCGCCGCCGACCGGCTGGCGAGCATCGACGGGGTCGAGCTCCTGACGCCCCGGGAACGCATGGCCACCCTGGTGACGTTCCGGATCCGCGGCTGGGATTCCGAGACCGCCCTCACCGAGATCGCCGGCCGGACGTTCGCGATTGCCCGGACGATCCCGCCCCTGGATGCGATCCGGATCAGCGTCGGGTTCTTCACCACCGAGGACGAGATCGAGCGCTTCGCCGGAGCGGTGGAGCTGCTCGCCGCGCACACGCCGGAGTCGCTGCCGAAGCGGCCGCGCCTGACGATCCTCAACGTGGATCCGGACGGATGAGCGTCCCGGCCCCCAAACCCGGGGTCCGCCATCGATCCTCGCTCGAGATCCGCTGGCGCCAGTTCCGGAACGCGCCCCGGCCGGTCGTGCGGGCGGTGCTCTCGAGCCTGGTCGTGGCGATCGTGCTCGGCGTCGGCTATCTCGCCTACGACCTCGCGATCCGGCGCGGCGCCGCGTTGCCGGGCGGCGACCTGCGGACGCTCTACCTCCTGCTGGACGTCACGATCGTCCTGATCGTGGGCAGCATCGTGACGTGGTGGGTCGTGCCGCAGCCGCGCGGCTCGGGCGACCGGACGACCCGCTCCGCGTGGAGCGCGGCGCTCGGCTTCTTCGCCGCCGTCCCGGTCTGCTACCTGGTCCTGGTCGCCGTCGTCCAGGTGGTCGAGCCGCTGCTCGCCTGAGGCCATCCGGGCCGCCAGGACGTTCGTCCCATGGTGCCGGATGGCACCGCGAGCCCCATCGCGAGCGTGCTCGGCATCTGGCCCATTCGTACCATTCCACGGTACTCTCGGCTCGCTATCATCGAGTGGCCGGGCGAATCCCCGGCCGTCTTCGAGGGATCCGGAACGTGGCGATCGACGAGCAACACGTCGCACTGCCCAAGCTCTACGGCGCTCCGGCGTATGCTCGGCCCCCGCGGCCGGCCGCCGTGACGGAGCGCCCGTTCGACCCTGACGATCTTCCGATCGAGGCCGTCCGGACCGACGAGGATCACGAGATCGCGGCGGCCCTCCCGGCCCACGCCTTCGCCCCGGGCGGGTCGGCCCGCGGCGCCACGCAGGGCGCCGGCGACACCGAGCCCGTCCTTCGGCCGCGGCCGCTCAGCCTTCGGGCGCTGGCCGGCCGCCTCCGCGGGCCCGCGGACCAGGGCTGACCGGCTCGGGCGCCGCCCGGCGTCCGCAGCTTCGACATCCATCCCCCCGGACGGCATCCGGCCGCGTCCCGTGGCCGTTTCGACGTGACTCGCGTCCCGCGGTAGGATCGCGGC
>DATBGP010000097.1:0-2543 GCA_036557925.1 Candidatus Limnocylindrales bacterium
CGGCTCGCCGAGCATCCAAGGGTGGTCGCGATCAAGGAGGCGAGCGGCAACCTGGAGCAGATCGCCCGGATCTGCCGCGATCGGCCGCGTGACGTCGCGGTCCTCGCCGGCGACGACGCCTGGACGCTGCCGGTGCTTGCGCTCGGCGGCGCTGGCGTCGTCTCGGTCGCGAGCAACGAGATCCCGGGCGAGCTCGTCTCGCTCTGCGCTGCCGCGGCCGCGGGCGACTGGGACGGCGCGCGTCGGATCCACGAGCGCTGGCTGCCGCTGTTCCTCGCGAACTTCGTCGGCGGGCCGAACCCGGTGCCGGCGAAGGCGGCGCTCGCGCTCATGGGCCTGCTCGATGTCGACACCGTCCGGCTGCCGTTGCTGCCGCTCGCGCCGGCGGCTCGCGCGGACCTGCTGATGACGCTCCGGGGTCTCGGGCTGGCCGAGGCGTCGGGCGGCCGAATCCGGGCGCTCGACGAGGTCTCGGCGTGACGGCAATGGAGACGCCTCCCGGAGGTTCCGCGCTCGCGGATCCCGTGGCGGTGCTCGCGGCACTCGCCGCCGGGACGCTTCGGGCCGCCGAGCCGGACTCGCTCACCCCCGACGGCTGGCGGGTCAACCTCGACGTGAAGGCGGCGATCCTCGCCGCATTCGCCGACCGCGCGACCGACACCTGGGAGGTCGGGCCGTTTGCGTTCCACGATCGGGCCGCGTTCCCGCCGATCGATCCGGGACCCGATCGACGGATCGTGCCGGGGGGCACCGCGATCCGGACCGGCGCGCATCTCGAGCCCGGCGTGGTCGTGATGCCGCCGTCGTACGTCAACGTCGGCGCGTGGATCGGCGCCGGGTCGATGGTCGACTCGCACGTCCTCGTCGGCTCGTGCGCCCAGATCGGGGAGCGGGTCCATCTCGGGGCGGCCGTGACGATCGGCGGCGTGCTCGAGCCGCCGGGGGCGCGGCCGGTGATCGTCGAGGAGGACGTGTTCGTCGGTGCCGGCTCGCGGCTGCTCGAGGGCGTCCTCGTGCAGCGCGGGGCCGTGATCGGGGCGGGCGTCGTCCTGACCGGCACGTCGCGCGTGTTCGACCTCGTCCGGGAGCGCGAGCTGACGGGCTCGCCCGAACAGCGGCTCGTGATCCCGGCCGGCGCGATCGTGGTCCCGGGGTCCAGGCCGCTCCCCGGGGAGTGGCCACGAAGCCAGGGCCTGTCGATCGCGACGCCGCTGATCGTGAAGGACCGCGACCCCGGGACGGACGCGCGGGTCGCGCTGGAGTCGGCGCTGCGCTGATCCTTGACCGCGCGGCGGCAACAAGCCCTCCCGCCGGTGATGGTCATGGATGCATCACCGGGCCTGGGAAGGAGTCGTCGCGCCGCTTTCGGGTGATGCCCCCACTGCCATCGGCAGCGGGAGTGATCGCCGGACGGGCAAGGCAGGTGTACTCCGGTGCGGTGAGGTGCACGCGGTGGTACCGGTGATCGGTGCGGGCGGGACCTTCGCACGGCGGACCCTCGCGGGCCCCCTGCCTACGGTCGGATCGAGCCGGAACCCCCAGCCGGCGACCGCACGAGACCCGACCCTCGATGATCGTCCGCGCCGTCCGATCGCAGCCCCGACCGAACGATCTCCACGTCGTCCGCGACTTCCTCCGACGCGATCCCCGCCGGGTCGCGGCCATGGTCCTGGTCGCCTTCGCGGCGACCTCGATCGGGCTGCTGGCGATGCCGAGGACGACGCTCGCGTGGGACGCGAACACGTTCAACTCGTCGTCCGAGAAGCAGCTCGTGACCTTGACGAACCAGTCCCGGGCTGCCGCCGGCCTGCGCTCGCTGAAGGTCGATTCGACCCTGGCCTCCATCGCCCGCCAGCGCAGCAAGGACATGATCGTCCGGGACTACTTCAGCCACGAGATCCCGCCCCAGGGCTACAACGTCTTCCACGTCCTCGACACGAAGGGCTACTGCTACAAGATCGCGGGCGAGAACATCGGCTGGAACACGTATCCGGACGACGTGGCGACCGCGGCGATCCACAACGCGTTCATGAAGTCGGCCGGTCACCGGGCGAACATCCTCGGCAAGTCCTGGGACGTCATGGGGGTCGGCGCCTACAAGGGGGCCGACGGCAAGAAGATGTGGACGGTCCTGTTCGCCGACCGCTGCGGCTCGACCGCGACGTCGAAGCCGACGCCGAAGCCGACGGCCAAGCCGAAGCCGACCGCGAAGGCGACGCCCCGCCCGACCGCCAAGCCGCGGGCGACCCCGAAGCCCACTCCGAAGCCGACACCGCAGGCCACGGCCAAGGCGGCGCCCTCGCCCTCACCGTCCCCCTCGCCGAGCCCCTCGCCGACGTCCTCGTTCGAGGCGACACCGCCAATCCTGTCCGACACGTCCGAGGATCCGGGCAGCTCCGACCCGAGCAGCGCGCCGCCGTCGGCCGGGCCGCCGCCCCAGGAGGGGATCGCCCGCGTCCGGGCCGCCGATCCCGGGACGGCCGAAGGCAGCCTTCGCGTCGTCGATCCACCCACCAGACCGGGCCTCCTCGAGGCCGTCGTCT
>DATBGP010000098.1:0-3725 GCA_036557925.1 Candidatus Limnocylindrales bacterium
GCTGGGGGCGGACCTGGACGCGCTCGTCGGCCGGATCGACACCGCCATCGGGATCCTCGCCGAGGAGCACGCCGGCCTGCATCGCCAGTTCGGTGTCGGCGGACCGGTCCCGGCCGAGGCGCCGTCGTTCAGCGGCGCCGAAGCGGAGGCCGAGCGCTTCTCCGAGGACCGCGAGTGGATGCCGCGCCTCGTCCTGATCGCG
Source organism: Candidatus Limnocylindrales bacterium (assembly GCA_036557925.1). Taxonomy (GTDB): domain Bacteria; phylum Chloroflexota; class Limnocylindria; order Limnocylindrales; family CSP1-4; genus CF-46. The sequence goes on from DATBGP010000098.1 coordinate 203, forward strand.
AAGAGCACGTACGTCTGGCTCGACCAGCTCTCGAAACGACACGGCCGCGAGATCCGCCGCCTCGACCGGATCCCGGACGAGGCGCTGGCCGACCTGGCCCGGCGAGGGATCACGGGCCTCTGGCTCATCGGGCTCTGGCAGCGGTCGCGGGCATCCGAGCGGATCAAGCGGATGCGCGGCAACCAGGACGCGGTCGCCTCGGCCTACTCGCTCGACGACTACCGGATCGCCGACGACCTCGGTGGCGAGGACGCGCTGGGCCACCTCCGCGACCAGGCCTGGCGCCACGGGATCCGCCTCGCGAGCGACATGGTCCCGAACCACATGGGCATCGATTCGCGCTGGGTCATCGACCACCCGGAGCGCTTCATCCAGCTCGCGGATCCGCCCTACCCCGCATACCGGTTCGAGGGCGCCAACGTCGGCGACGACCCGCGGGTGGAGATCCGGATCGAGGACCACTACTGGGACGACAGCGACGCCGCGGTCGTGTTCGAGCGCCGCGACACCGCCACGGGCGAGCGGCGCTACCTCTACCACGGCAACGACGGGACGAGCTTCCCGTGGAACGACACGGCCCAGCTCGACTTCCTCCGGGCCGAGGTCCGCGAGACGGTGATCCGGACGATCCTCGACGTGGCCCACCGCTTCCCCGTCATCCGCTTCGACGCCGCGATGGTCCTCGCGAAGAAGCACGTCGAGCGGCTCTGGTACCCGGAGCCGGGCCAGGGCGGCGCCATCCCGTCGCGCGCGGAGCACGGCGCCATGCCGAAGGCCGAGTTCGACCGGCTGATGCCGCACGAGTTCTGGCGGGAGGTCGTCGACCGCGTCGCGCTCGAGGCGCCCGACACGCTGCTCCTCGCCGAGGCGTTCTGGCTCCTCGAGGGCTACTTCGTCCGGACGCTCGGGATGCACCGCGTCTACAACAGCGCGTTCATGCACATGATCCGGGACGAGAACAACGCGGGCTACCGGAAGGTGATCCGCGAGACCCTGGCGTTCGACCCGGCGATCCTGGGCCGGTACGTGAACTTCCTCACGAACCCCGACGAGGAGACGGCGATCGAGCAGTTCGGGACGGGCGACAAGTACTTCGGCGCGGCGACGCTCCTCGCGACGATGCCCGGGCTGCCGATGATCGGCCATGGCCAGCTGGAGGGGTTCACCGAGAAGTACGGGATGGAGTTCCAGCGGGCCTACTTCGACGAGCGTCCGAACGAGGCGCTGATGGCCCGGTTCGACGCCCAGGTCGTGCCGCTCCTGCGGTCGCGCGGCCGGTTCGCGGGCTCGGCCGACTTCCGGCTCTTCGATCTCGTCGCCGAGGGCGGCCGCGTGATCGAGGATGTCTTCGCGTACTCGAATGGCCGGGGCGAGGAGCGCTCGATCGTCGCCTACCACAACCGGTTCGCGACGGCGGCGGGCTGGATCCGGCGGAGCGTGCCGTTCGCCGAGAAACACCCGGACGGGTCGAAGACCCTCCGGCGCGACACGCTGGCGGCGGCGCTCGACCTGCATGGCGGCGACGACGACTGGCTGCGCCTGCGGGACCGACGGTCGGGTCGGGAGACGCTGCGATCCGTGGGCGAGATCCGATCGCGGGGGCTGTTCGTCCGGCTCGAGGCCTACGGCTGCCTCGTGGTCGACGAGCTGCGCGAGATCCGGTCCACCGCCGACGAGCCATGGTCCGCGCTCGCCGCCGAGCTGGCCGGCGCCTGGGTGCCGTCGCTGGAGGACGCGCTGGCGGATCTGCGCCTCCGGCCGATCCACCAGCGGGCCCGCGAGGCACTCCCGGCCGGCGTGAGTGATCCTGCCGCGGCTGCGCTGGCGCTGGCCGCGGCCATCGAGGGGCTCGACCGTTCCCGGTTCGACCAGCTCCGTCTCGCGACGCCGCTCCGCTGGGCGGGCTTCGACGACGCGGCGATCGGCCGGACGCGACTGGCGATCGGGCTGGACCACCCCACGACCGTCGCCGATCCCGCGCGGCTCCTCGACGCCTGGCTCGCCGACCCCGAGCTGGCCGCCTTCCTCGAGGTCCATGACTGGGACGGCCGCACGTATCTCGACGGCGACCGCTGGGCGGAGCTCGTGGACGTTGCCGCGGCCCTCGAACGCGCCGGCGGCGCGAGACGCGCCTCGCCGGCGATCGCCCGTCTGCGGACCGCCGCGCCCGCAGCCGGCTACGACGTGGATCGCCTTCGAGAGGATCTCCTCACGGGTACCCTGAAATCGAAGCCGTCATCGGCGAAGTCGACCGGAACGGCGCGCACGCCCCGCTGATCCGCGACCAACACCCTCAAGCCCTCAGCCGGGCCGGATGTCACCCGCCCGGAAGGCATCGATCAGCGCATCGCTGAGGTCACTGTCGACGTTTCCGTCGTCCGAATTGACGAGCGTCCGATGGCACCCGGGACACCCCACTCCCGGCATCTCGAGCTCGACTCGGATCGGCGACGGAAGCCGCTTGAGAGCGACGTCGACCGCCACCGCCATGCGACCGACCGGCTCGGCGTCCAGGTTGGTGCCGCACATCGGGCACACGAGCTTCGGCCGGAACAGACCCCGCGAGCGGCGCGCCGGCAGTCGCTCGTGGAGCTCGACGATGAAGTCCGGTCCGAAGTCCGGGGATGCGAAGCGCCGGCCCGACTCGGTCTGCCGAAAGGGCATCGGGGCCAGCGTGACGCTGACATCCGCGGCGCGCCCGGAGACACGCGGGATCTCCTCGATGTGATCGTCGCCCGTGGCCATCTAGCCGAGCAGGATCCGCCGGAGCAGCGGCATCGGCGGCGTCCCGTGGGCGATGCACGCCTCGAGGTGCGCCCGGTGGTCGAACCCGGGCGTCGCCGGGTAGTCGCCGACGACGCGCGGCGACGGCACCGCGTCGCGACCGTGTCCGGACTCGGTGGCCGCTCGCCGGCGCGCCTCGTCCTCCAGGTCCCAGAACGCGAGCGAGCCGACGAAGTACGTCGAGAGCTGGGTCGACGAGAGTCGGGCGCGGTTGTACTTCGCCCGGGCCTCCGCCTCCTCCTGGAAGCCACCCTCGACCATCAGCCGGACGGCCTGCTCCTCGGTCATCCCGGCGGTGTGGATCCCGACGTCGATCAGGGCGTTGATCACGCAGCGCAGGTAGTACTTCCAATGGCTGAGGAGGAGGGCGGGGTCTGCCTCCGCGTAGCCGGCGTCCATCATCACCTGGGTCACGTAGACCGCCCAGCCCTCGGCGAAGACGCCGCTCGCGAAGACGGCCCGGACGATCGACGGCGTCCGGTTCGCGTACACGCCCTGGAGGTAGTGGCCGGGTACCGCCTCGTGGATCGAGAGGAGCCGCAGCATCCGCTCGTTGTCCTCGCGGAGATGCGACTCGACCTCGTCGGCCGAGGCGTCGTCCGGGATCGGCGTGACCATGAACATCGCCTTCTGGCCGCGGTCGAGCGGGCCGGGCGAGCTCAGCATCGCCCCGCCGAACTCGCGCAGGAAGACCGGCGTCCAGGAGATCTCCAGCGGCTCGTCGGCCAGGGTGATCACG
>DATBGP010000099.1:0-1842 GCA_036557925.1 Candidatus Limnocylindrales bacterium
TCCGCGCGAGGAGGGCGTAGGCCTTCTGCCGCCGGACCCGCGGATCCGTGACCCGCTCGAGCGATCGCGCGTTGCGGGCGAGCAGCTTCCGGGCAGCGACCGCGTCCGGATCGAGCGGCGGACCCGGATCCGGCTCGCTGCCGTCGGCGCTCGGGAGGGACGGCGCGTCCTCCCACCGAACCGCGACCTCGCGGCGCTCCTTCAGCGTCGCCGCGATCGTCGGTGCGTCGATCCCCTTCTGGCGGAGCTCGATGATCAGGGCGTGCTCGCCGCGCGGGTGGGCGCGATCGCGCGACTCGACCCACTGCCGCGCGAACTCGGCATCGTCGAGCATCCCGAGGTCGGTCAGCCGCTGGATCGCGCCTTCGACCAGCTCCGAGCGATAGCCGGCCTGGCCGAGCCGCTTCCGGACCTCGGCCGTCGAACGTGACCGCGCCTCCAGGAACCGCAGCGCGGCGGCCAGGACCAGCTCGGGGTCGTCGACCTCCGCGCGCCGCTCCCGGCGCTCGGCCTGCGTCATCCTCGGGCGGATGGCGTCGCGGAGCTCCGCCTCCGGCCTCGGAGAACGAGTCACAGATCCGGTTGCCGGTTCCCGGTCACTCGGCTTCTTCGATGCCCTCGACCGGCAGCTCGATCTCGTTGATCTTGCCGCGGATCCGGCGGTCGATCTCCGCCGCGACGTCCGGGTTCGACTTCAGGAAGTCCTTGGACGCCTCGCGACCCTGGCCGAGGCGCGTCTCCTCGAACGTGAACCACGCGCCGGTCTTGTTCACGATGCTCATCGCGACGCCGACGTCGAGGAGGCCGCCCTCGCGGGACACGCCCTCGCCGTACATCACGTCGAACTCCGCGACGCGGAACGGCGGCGCGACCTTGTTCTTCACGACCTTGACCCGGACCCGGTTGCCGACCGACTCCGTCCCGGTCTTGATGGTCTCGATCCGGCGGATGTCGAGCCGGACGCTCGCGTAGAACTTCAGCGCCCGGCCGCCGGGGGTCGTCTCCGGGTTCCCGAACATCACGCCGATCTTCTCGCGGAGCTGGTTCGTGAAGATCAGGGCGGTGTTCGATCGCGAGACCGCGCCGGTCAGCTTCCGGAGCGCCTGGCTCATCAGCCGGGCCTGGATGCCGACGAAGCTGTCGCCCATCTCACCCTCGATCTCCGCCCGCGGCACGAGGGCGGCCACGGAGTCGACGACGACGCAGTCCACGCCGCCCGAACGGATGAGGGTCTCGGTGATCTCGAGGGCCTGCTCGCCGGTGTCCGGCTGGCTCACGAGGAGCTCGTCGACGTTCACGCCGCAGGCGCGGGCATAGGCCGGGTCGAGCGCGTGCTCGACGTCGATGAACGCCGCGACGCCGCCCTTGCGCTGGGCCTCGGCGATCACGTGCTGGCAGATGGTCGTCTTGCCGGACGACTCCGGGCCGAAGATCTCGGTGATCCGGCCCCGCGGGATGCCACCGACGCCGAGCGCAAGGTCGAGCGCGATCGAGCCCGTCGGGATGGTATCGACCGCCTGCCGATCGGCCGACCCGAGCTTCATGATCGAGCCGGTTCCGAACTGCTTCTCGATGGCCTGGATCGCCGCGGCCACGGCCTTGCCGCGCTCCGTCTGGGCGCGTTCCGCGGCGCGATCGCCGCCGTTCCGCTCGTCCGCCGTGCGCTCGCCGGTCAACGCCATGGGTCCGTCACGCTCCTGTCGATCAGTGGCCGTACCGACAGGTCACGCTCCCGGGCGGGACCTCGGACGATCAGCCTTCGTCGGTCGTCTCTTCGTCCACGACCCGCCGTGGCTTCCGTTCCTTCCGGATCAGCTCCGCCTGCATCGGCGGCGGCTCCGA
>DATBGP010000100.1:0-6727 GCA_036557925.1 Candidatus Limnocylindrales bacterium
CTCGCCGAGCTGATCGTCGACTACTTCGACCAGCTGAAGAGCCGCAGCCAGGGCTACGCCTCGATGGACTACGAGGAGCTCGGCTACCGGCCGGCGAACCTGGCGAAGGTCGACATCCTCGTCAACGGCGAGCCGGTCGACGCCCTGAGCCTGATCGTCCACCGCGACAAGGCCCAGTCGGTCGGCCGGGGACTCACCGAGAAGCTCAAGGAGCTCATCCCGCGCCAGATGTTCGAGATCCCGATCCAGGCGTCGATCGGAAGCAACGTGATTGCGCGTGAAACAGTTCGGGCGATGCGAAAGAACGTCCTCGCCAAGTGCTACGGTGGCGACATCACCCGGAAGCGCAAGCTGCTCGAGAAGCAGAAAGAGGGCAAGCAGCGGATGAAGCGGGTCGGCTCGGTCGAGATCCCGCAGGAGGCGTTCCTGGCGATGCTGCGGATGGGCGAGAGCTGAGCGCGCGACGGCGGGGCGCGCCGACCGGCCGACGGCCGCGCTGACGATGGAAGACTGGATCCCGACGCTCCGGACGCTCATCGCGGCCGGGCTCGCCCTCCTCCTGATCATGCTCCGGCTCGAGGCGTCCCGGTTCAACGCGGCGGAGTACGACGACACGTTCGACGGCCAGGCGCCGTCGGTCCGCCGCCGGATCGCCTGGTACGCGATCGGGCTCACGCTCGTGGCGGCGATCTTCATCGTCCATCCCGCGCCGCAGGACGCGTTCGCGATCGGGGCGGGCGATCGCCAGAAGACGATCGTGTTCGGGCTGCTGTACGGCGCGATCGGCACGGCGATCGCGATGGGCGTCGCCCTATACCGCTATCACCGACTTCGGTTCCCGGACGTCTGGTCGTATCCCGGCGCGCTCCTGAACGCGGTCGTCACCGCGATCATCGACGAGGTCGCATTCCGCGGCGCCGTCCTGGGCTTCCTGCTCTGGACCGGCCTCGACGCGACGGCGGCGAACGTCATCCAGGCGATCCTCTACGCCCTCGCGACCCGGCTCGGCGCGCCGGGCCGGAACCGCTGGCTCCTCGTGATGGCGCTGGGGATCGGCCTCGCCGGCGGCTGGGTGACGGCCGTGACCGGCGGGATCGCGGCGGCCTTCCTGGGCCACGCCGTGACGCGGTTCGCGGTCTTCCTCTCGACCGGCCACGCCGGCCAGTTCCTGCCCCGGGGCCGGGAGGTCGAGGAGCTCGAGGCGAAGCGCCGGCCGCCGAAGGGCTGGCACGTGATCGGGCCCCGGGAGCCCGCCAGCCGGGACCGGTGACGACGGAGGTCGCAGGTCCGGGTCCGCTCGAGGCCGTCGACGGCGGCCCGGCGCCGGCACCTCCCCAGGGGCTGTACGTCCACGTCCCCTTCTGCGTCTCCCTCTGCCCGTACTGCGACTTCGTGGTCGTCGCCGGCGCGGCCACGCGCGGGCCGACGAACCGGATCGGGGCGTTCGTCGCCGCGCTCCGGACCGAGATCGACTTCCGCGCCGACGTTCTCGACGAGCGGTTCGGGCCACCCGCCTCGAGGCGACGGCCGCCCCTCGCGACGGTCTATCTCGGTGGCGGCACGCCGACGCTCCTCGCCGCGGACGACGTCGCCGGGCTCCTCGCGAGGATCCGCGAGCGGTTCGGCATCGCCGATGGGGCCGAGATCACGATCGAGGCGAACCCCGGTCCCGACGAGCGCGGCAACCCACGGGCGCTCGTGGACGCCGGCATCACCCGGATCTCGTTCGGCGCCCAGAGCCTGGATCGCCGCCAGCTCCGGCGGCTGGGTCGCCGCCACCGGCCGGAGGACGTCGCCGACGCCGTGGACGCCGCCCGCGGCGCCGGCATCGGCTCGATCAACGTCGATCTCCTCTACGACGTCCCGGACGGCTCGCTCGACGCCTGGATCGACACACTCGAGGCCGCGCTCGCCCTGGAGCCCGACCACCTGTCGCTCTACGCGCTGACGCTGGACGATCCCGACGCCGAGGGCCTGACCGGCCCCGAGGGCGACCACCTGCCGACGCGTCGCGGCGCCCGGCGATGGCGCGACGCCGCCCTCCCCGAGCAGGACGAGGACCGCGCTGCCGCGCAGTACCACCACGCCGCGCACCGGCTGGCCGCCGACGGCTGGCGCGGCTACGAGATCAGCAACTGGGCCCGACCGGGCCACGAGAGCCGCCACAACCTGGCCTACTGGGAGCGCCGCCCGTACGAGGCGGTCGGGCCGGGTGCCCATGCGTTCGACGGGGCGAGCCGGCGCTGGAACGCCGCGCATCTCGGGCGCTACGTCGAGGCGCTGACGCCGCCGGCGACCTCGGGCCGCGCAGCGCGCCTGCCGCCCGGCGGCTCGGAGCGGCTCGACCCCGCGACGACCGCCGCCGAGACGGCGATCCTCGGGCTTCGGACGGATCGCGGCCTGCCGCGCTCGGCGGCCAACGATCCACCGCTGGCCGACATCTTCGGCTGGGCCCTGGCCGCGGAGCTCGTGACCATCGACCCGACCGATCGGATCGTGCTCACGACCCGCGGCCGGCTGCTCTCGAACGAGGTCTTTGCGCGGCTCGTGTAGCGTCGAATGGCGTTGACACTCGACCCCCGCGACTGCTAGAGTTCGTTAGCACTCGAAGCATCAGAGTGCTAACTCCCCCAAGCAGGGCCGGGCACCCGGCCGGCACCCCACGAGGCACCCGTGGCGCGACGGTTCCGCACCACCGGCTCGCTGGATCCCCGTTCGGAGTCGATCCTGCGGGCCGTCATCGACGAATACGTGACGACCGCGTCGCCGGTCGCATCCCAGGCCCTGGTCGATCGCTACGGCCTCGGCGTGTCCAGCGCCACCGTCCGCAACATCCTCGCGGACCTCGAGGGCGCCGGACTCCTCACGCATCCCCATACGAGCGCCGGCCGGATCCCCACCGACGCGGGCTACCGCTACTTCGTCGAGTCGATCGCCGACTCCACCCAGCTCCCCGCCGTCGAGCAGCTGATGATCCGCCACCAGTTCGGCCAGGTGCAGCACGCCTCAGAGCAGTGGTTCCGGCTGGCCGCGACGACCCTCGCCAGCGCCAACCGGATCGCGGGCCTGGCGACCCCGGCCAAGCCCCGCGCCGCGCACGTCCGGCGGATCGACCTCGTCTCGATCAGCGATCGGCTGGCGAGCCTGATCATCGTCTTCCGCGAGGGCGCGCTCCGGCAGGTCCTCGTCACCCTGTCGGAGGCGGCCGAGCAGGAAGCCCTGACCCGCGCCGCGGTGATCCTCGATGGCGTGATGGCCGGCCGAACGGCGGCCGACGCCGAGCGGGCCCTGGACCGGATCGATTCGGACGGCCCGATCGGGGCGCTCGTCCGGCGGGTCGGCGAGCGGGTGATCGCCGCGGTCCGCGACTACGACGCGACGCTGATCGAGGAAGTCTTCAGCGACGGGCTGCTCCACGTGATGGAGGCGCCCGAGTTCGAGCGGAGCGACAAGCTCCGCCGCGTCTTCGCCGCGCTCGAGAACCGCGCCTACCTGGGCGAGCTCCTCGAGCGGGTCGCCGGGACCGGATCGGTCAATGTCTTCATCGGGGCGGAGAATGCTCCCGACGAGATGCGCGACGTGTCCCTGGTCCTCGCTCCGTACGGACAGCCCGGCAACGCCGTGGGTGTCGTGGGCGTTCTCGGCCCGACGCGCATGGCCTATCCCCAGGCGATCGGCACCGTCCGGTTCGTCTCCAACCTCCTCAACGAGCTGGTGCAGCACCTCCATGCCTGATCCCCGCGCCTTCCGCGGCCGGCCACCTGGCCCCGGCCCCAACGGCAACCCGGCCTCGCCCGCCGGCCCTCCCCACAGGACCCGTGCCCAGGAGCGGATCGACGAGGTCGACGTCTCGCCGACGAAGCTCCTCGCCGACATCGAGGGCCTCCAGGCCGATCTCGCCGCGGCGACCTCGAAGAGCGACGACTACCTCGCCGCGCTCCAGCGCGAGCGGGCGGAGTTCACGAACTACCGTCGCCGGACCGCCGAGGAGCGCGAGCAGATGCTCGGGCTCGCGGGCGAGGACCTGATCCGCAAGGTCCTGGCGCTCGCCGACGACTTCGACCTCGCGATCGACAACCGGCCGCCGGAGCTGGCGGACGACCGCTGGGTCGAGGGCGTGGTCGCGATCGACCGGAAGCTCCGGGCGCTCCTCGAGAGCGAGGGCGTCCGGCCCGTCGAGGCGGCCGCCGGCACGCCGTTCGACCCCCGCGAGCACGAGGCGATCGCCAACGTCCCGGGCAGCGGCCGGGCCGAGGGCGAGATCGTCGACGTCGTCCGGCGCGGCTACAAGCTCCGGGACAAGGTCATCCGCCCGGCGCTCGTGGCCGTCGCCTCCGGCGAGCCCACGACCGACCCGGCGGGCGCGGCACCCGCGCACTGATCCGCCGATCGCACTCGACAGACCACCCGAACCCGACACACCACACGAACCCGAACAGGAGAAGCAACCACGATGGGCAAGATCATCGGCATCGACCTCGGCACGACGAACAGCGTCGTCGCCGTCATGGAGGGCGGGGAGCCGACCGTCATCGCTTCGGCCGAGGGCGGCCGGACGGTGCCGTCGGTCGTCGCCTTCACGAAGACCGGGGAGCGCCTCGTCGGCCAGCTGGCGAAGCGCCAGGCCGTCACGAACCCGGCGAACACGATCTATTCGATCAAGCGCTTCATGGGCCGTCGCTGGGACGACGCCGAGACCAAGCGCGCCAAGGAGCTCGTCAGCTACACGGTCGAGAAGGACCCGAAGAGCGACGGCGTCTCGGTCAAGGTCGGGGACAAGACCTACACCCCGCCCGAGATCAGCGCGATGGTCCTCCAGAAGCTGAAGACGGACGCGGAGGCGTACCTCGGCGAGAAGGTCACCGAGGCGGTGATCACGGTCCCGGCCTACTTCGACGACACCCAGCGCCAGGCGACCAAGGACGCCGGCCGGATCGCCGGCCTGGAGGTCCGCCGGATCATCAACGAGCCGACCGCCTCGGCCCTCGCCTACGGCCTGGACAAGAAGACCGACGAGAAGATCGCGGTCTACGACCTGGGCGGCGGCACCTTCGACATCTCGATCCTCGAGCTCGGTGAGGGCGTCTTCGAGGTCAAGGCGACGAACGGCGACACGCACCTGGGCGGCGACGACTTCGACCAGCGGGTCATCGAGTGGCTGCTGGCCGAGTTCAAGAAGGACCAGGGGATCGACCTCTCGAAGGATCCGCAGGCGCTCCAGCGCCTGAAGGAGGCCGCCGAGAAGGCGAAGATCGAGCTGTCGACGACCTCGTCGACCGAGATCAACCTGCCGTACATCACGGCCGATGCCTCCGGTCCGAAGCACCTCGTCGTGACGCTCACCCGGGCGAAGCTCGAGGATCTCGTCGGCGACTTGATCGAGAAGACCCGGAAGCCGGTCGAGGCCGCCCTGAAGGACGCCGGGCTGAAGGCCGGCGACATCGACGAGGTGATCCTCGTCGGCGGCCAGACCCGGATGCCGGCGGTCGTCGAGGCCGTCAAGGCGATGTTCAACGGCAAGGAGCCCCACAAGGGCGTCAACCCGGACGAGGTCGTCGGCATCGGCGCCGCGATCCAGGCCGGTGTCCTGGCGGGCGACGTCAAGGACGTCCTCCTGCTCGACGTCACCCCGCTCTCGCTCGGCATCGAGACGCTCGGCGGCGTGATGACGAAGCTCATCGATCGGAACACGACGATCCCGACGTCGAAGTCGCAGGTGTTCTCCACTGCGTCCGACAACCAGGGCCAGGTCGAGATCCACGTCCTCCAGGGCGAGCGCGAGTTCGCCGCGGACAACAAGACGCTCGGCCGGTTCATCCTCGACGGGATTCCGCCGGCCCCGCGTGGCGTGCCCCAGATCGAGGTCACGTTCGACATCGACGCGAACGGCATCCTCGACGTGAAGGCGAAGGACCGGGCGACCTCGAAGGAGCAGCAGGTCCGGATCACCGCGTCGTCGATGCTGTCGAAGGACGACGTCGACAAGATGGTCCGCGAGGCGTCCGACCACGCTGACGAGGACCGCAAGCGGCGCGAGGAGGTCGAGACCCGCAACCAGGCGGAGCAGCTGACCTACCAGGCCGAGCGGACGGTCAAGGACCTGGGCGACAAGGTGTCGTCCGAGGACAAGGCCACCGTCGAGAACCAGGTGTCGTCGCTCCGCGAGGCGCTCAAGGGCTCGGACATGGAGGCGATCAACAGCGGCTCCTCCGCCCTGGCGGAGACGCTCCAGCGGGTCTCGACCGCCGCCTACCAGGCGGCCGCGTCCGAGGCCGGCGCCAACGGCTCGTCCGACGGCGCGGGTCCCGAGGGCGGTGCCGGCGGCGAGGGCGCGGAGTCCGGGGAGGGCGAGCCTGCGGGCGCCCGCTCCGGCGGCGCCGGCTCGTCGGGCTCGTCCGACGGCGACGACACGGTCGAGGGCGAGTTCAAGGAGGTCTGAGCCACCGGCTCTTCCCGGTCAGTCCAATGCGCGCCCCGGCGGCCAACCGCCGGGGCGCTTCGATTCGCAGGCCCGCCGCCACGCCCAGTGCCGGGCTCGATCGGGCCCACGCCCCGCAGCGCCGCCCACGCCCCGGAGAGCGCCGCCCACGCCCGGAGCGCCGCCCAAGCCCGGAGCGCCGCCCAAGCCCGGAGCGCCGCCGAAGCCCGGGAGGGCCGCTCACGCCCCGGAGCGCCGCCCACGCCCCGGAGCGCGGCCCACGCCCCGGAGCGCCGCCCACGCCCCGGA
>DATBGP010000101.1:0-6516 GCA_036557925.1 Candidatus Limnocylindrales bacterium
GGGCTCGCCGACCAGCTCGTGCCACCAGCGGGTCTTGAACATCCATTCGTGCAGCCGGTCGCCGGCATGGCCGAACGGTTCGTCGCGGCTCAGGCCTTCCCCGGTGCCGAAGCCGTCGAGCGAGACGGAGAAGAACTGGACCCGGGCGAGTGACATGGCGGTGCTCCCGTGCGATCTGCGGGTCGGCGGATGGGCGTGGTCGATCCCCGCAACCCTCGCACAGGACGGCGATGGGGGCTCGGGGCTCGGATCCGCGCCCGGACGCCCGGAATTCCACCCGGGAATGCCACTTCCGGGTGACGACGCGCGGCCGCCGCGTTCCTAGCGTGGTCGTCGAGGTCCGTTCGATGCGGAGGGCATCACGCGCCTCCCGTCGGGACATCGCAATCGCAAGAGGAACCGGTATGCGTCATTGGAAGCTGATCGTGGGCGGGGTCGTCGTGGTCGTCCTGGTCCTCGGGGCCGCCGCCGCGCTGGCCCTGAGCAACACCCTCGGAGAGGCCGCCGCCGGGGACGTGAGCTCCGGCCCGGCCACCGGAGACGCCCAGCACCTGACGATGAAGGACAACGCCTTCGAGCCGACGTCGATCGAGGTCGCCGCCGGCACCCCGGTCCAGATCGAGCTGCGGAACGACGGCCAGGCCAACCACAACTTCACGAGCGAAGCGCTCCACGTCAGCACGGGGCCGATGAAGACCGGCGATGTGAAGACCGTCACGATCACGGTGCCGAAGGGCACGACGCAGTTCATCTGCACGTGGCACCAGGGCATGGTCGTCGACGTGGTCGGCCGCTAGCGATGCCGTCGCTCCCGGATCCGACCGGGCCCCATGCGATCGGCACGCTGACCCGCCACTGGATCGACCGGGACCGCCGCGACATCTTCCGCGGCCCGGACGCCGGGCCTCGCGAGCTGATGGTCCAGGCCTGGTATCCGACGGACGCGGGGGCGCCAGGTCCCACCGCTCCGTACGTGGACGATGCCCGGACGCTGGAGCAGCTGGCGCTGCTGATGGGGTTGCCGCAGGCGGCATTCGCGGGGCTGGCGTGGCTGCCGACGCACGCGCTGCGCGATGCGCCCATCGCCGCCGGCGGGCCGTACCCGGTCCTCCTGTTCAGCCACGGGCGCTGCGGCGTCCGGGAGCACAACACCTTCCAGGTCGAGGACCTCGCGTCGCACGGCTACGTGGTCCTCGCGATCGACCATCCCGGCGCCGCCTCTGGAGTCCGGTTTCCGGACGGCCGCCTCGCGCCGTTCGACCCCCGATTGCTTCCACCGTGGCCGCGCCATGGCCCGACCGATCCCGAGGCCGCCTTTCTCGACGCGGTGATCCCCTTCCTCGTCGAGGACGTCCGGTTCGTGCTCCACCGGCTCGCCGCCCTGGACGAGGACCGCCGGGAGCCGCTCGCGGGCCGGCTCGACCTGGACCGTGTTGGCATCCTCGGCGTGTCGCTCGGCGGGATGGTCGCCGCCTCGGCGTGCGCGTCGGAGCCGGGGTTCGCGGCGCTTCTGACGATGGACGCGGCCGTGCCCTGGGACACCGTCGCGGCCGGGCTCCGTCTGCCGGTCATGTGGATGAGCCGCCCCGCGGCGACGATGCGGCGCGAGGGCTGGAGCGAGGCCGACGTCAGCGACGTCCATGACAGCATGCGGGCGACCTTCGAGGGTCTGCCGGGCAGCGGCTACATCGTCCTCGTGCCGGGCATGTACCACGTCGACTTCTCGGACGGGCGGCTCCTGTCGCCACTGATGGCGGAGCGCGGGATCTGCGGCCCGATCGCCGGCGCGCTCGCCCGCGGGATCGTGCGCGCCTGGTCCCTGGCGTTCTTCGACCGCCACCTGAACGGCCTGCCGGCCGCGCTCCTCGATGAGCCCTCGGGGATGCAGCCCCACCTGTCGTTCGAGCGCCGGACGGCGGCGCGGTGGACGCCGGTCGGGGTCTGACCGGACATGCAGGGCGCTCGCACCGCGACCGGCGCTCCGGTACCCAGGCGCGTGCCCTGACGTCCAGTCGTCCACCGCAGCCGCGCCGCTGCCGGCGCAACAACGAGGAGTCGCTCATGCCCGCACCGACCGATCCCCGGCCCGCCATCGTCGTCGTCTCGGACGACCCGGGGAGGCGCTCGCAGATCAGGACCGCCCTGGGCCGATGGTTCGCGACCGACTACCGGATCGTCGAGGTCGAGGCCGCGCCGGAGCTCCCGAACCTTGCCACGGGACTGCGGGACGCCGGCACCGACGTCGCGCTCGTCATGGCCGAGCAATGGCTGAAATCCGACGTCGGGACGTCGCTCCTGGGTCGGATCCGGGACGTCCTGCCGACGACGCGGCGGGTGATCCTCACCGGCTGGAACGACGCGCCGCCTGCCGGTCCCGCGATCGCCCGGGCCTCCCTCGTCGGCGACATCGACCACGTCGTGGGCTGGCCGTGGAGCGTGAGCGACGAGCAGTTCCTCGCGACGATCGGCGACCTCCTGGCCGACTGGTCGACCGAGCACGGGCGGTTCGTCGAGTCCGCCAGGATCGTGGCCGAGCCGGACGATCCCGAGGCACAGGTCCTCCGGGACCTCGTGGTTCGATGGGCGGTCCCGCTCGGGTTCTACGACACCCGCTCGGCGATCGGTCGAAAGCTCGCTGACGAGCTCCCGAGCGGCCGGCGGCTGCCGGCCGTGTTCCTCCCGGATGGCCGCGTCCTGAACCAGCCGGACATGTGGGAGATCGCGAGCGCGCTGGGCGCCAACTCGACCCTCGCCGACCCCTTCGACGTGGTGATCTGCGGGTCCGGCCCGGCCGGTCTCGCCGCCGCCGTCTACGGCGTCTCGGAGGGCCTGCGGACGCTGATCGTCGAGCCCGCGGCCCTTGGCGGCCAGGCCAGCGCGAGCCCGCAGATCCGGAACTACCTGGGCTTCCCGGGCGGCATCAGCGGCTCGGAGCTGATGGTTCGCGCGCTCCAGCAGGCGTGGGTCTTCGGCGTCTCGATGCAGATCGGCCGCCCCGCCGTCGGCCTCCGCGAGGAGGGCGAGACGTTCGTCGTGGAGCTCGAGGGCGGGTCGACGGCTCGCGCCCGTTCGATCGTCCTCGCGATGGGCGTCACCTATCGGAAGCTCGGCGTGCCGAGCGTCGAGGAGCTGTTCGGACGCGGCGTCTTCTACGGCTCCGGCGCGACCGAGGCGCCCGGGGTCGAGGACGAGGAGGTCTTCGTCGTGGGCGGCGGGAACTCCGGCGCCGAGGCGACGATCAACCTGGCCCGCCATGCCCGCCACGTCGGCCTGCTGGTCCGCGGCGGGTCCCTCGAGGGCATGTCGGACTACCTCGTGCAGCAGCTGCGCGACCGTTCGAACATCGAGATCCTCCTGAACACCGAGATCGCCGGGGCCGGCGGCGGCCAGCGGCTCCGGTCGCTGCGTCTCCGGAACCGGACGGACGGCAGCGAACAGGAGCGGGACGCCTTCGCCCTGTTCATCCTCATCGGCGCGACGCCGCGAACGGACTGGCTGCCGTCGTCGATCGCCCGGGATCCGCGTGGCTTCATCCTGACCGGGGACGACCTCCCGGACGGCGCCAGTGGACGGAACCCGACGCTGGGGACGAGCCTGCCCGGGGTCTACGCGGCCGGCGACGTCCGGCATGGCTCGATCAAGCGTGTCGCCGCCGCGGTGGGCGAGGGCGCGACCACCATCCGGGAGATCCACGAGTACCTGGCGACCGCCCGCGAGGTCGTGACGGCCGGCGCTCGCTGAACCCGCACGGACCGAGGCTCCGACCCGCGACGGACCGAGGCTCCGACCCGCGACGGACCAAGGCTCCGACCCGCGACGGACCGAGGCTCCGACCCGGAGCCGCTCCCGCGATCCACCCGCCGGCGGCTCGATCGGCGACTCCGACCTACAATGGCTGGAGACGGAGAGCCCTAGCCGATGCCGGTTGCCCTGCCGATCGGCGCACGCCGGCGCAGCCCGGACGGGTTGCTCGCGACGAAGCTCCACCTGCCGCGGCTCCGGCCCGGCCACGTCCGCCGGCCACGTCTGATCGACGCCCTCGACGCCGCCTCCGACCGATCCCTGATCGTCGTGTGCGCCCCTGCCGGGTTCGGCAAGACGGCGCTGCTCGCCGAGTGGGCCGGCCGTCACCGCGACACCGCCGCCTGGCTGTCGGTCGATCCCGAGGACAACGACCCGGTCCGCTTCTGGCGACACGTCGCGGCGACGATCGACCGCGTCCGACCGGGCACCGCCCGCGAGCTCGAGCCACCGCCCGCCGCCGAGTCGGCGTCACTGGAGCCGGTGGTCGCGAGGCTGATCAACGCGCTCGCGACGGACACGCGAAAGGTGACCCTGGTCCTCGACGACTTCGACGCCATCGAGGACGACGCGGTTCGCGGATCGCTCGTGTTCCTGCTCGACCATCGGCCGCCGGGGCTGGCGGTCGTCCTCGCGTGCCGCGCCGACCCGCGGATCCCGCTGGCGCGCCTCCGCGCCGGCGGTCAGCTGGCCGAGCTCCGCGCCGCCGATCTTCGCTTCACGGCGCGCGAGACGGCGGAGCTCCTCCGGCTGTCGCCGGACCCGCAGGCGGCGTTGCCGGAGGAAGTGGTCGCAGCGCTGGTCCGTCGAACCGAGGGCTGGGCCGCCGGGCTCCAGCTGGCGGCGCTGTCGCTGCAGGACGCCGCGGATCCCGCGGCGTTCGTCGCGGCGTTCTCGGGCAGCCACCGGCACATCCTCGACTACCTGACCGAGGAGGTCCTGGAACGGCAGCCCCGCGACGTCCGCGAGTTCCTCCTGGCGACCTCGCCGCTCGATCGGCTGTCCGGCGACCTGTGCGACGCCGTGATCGGCGGCTCGGGCGGCCAGGAGATGCTCGAGCGGATCGAGCGCGCGAACCTGTTCCTCATCCCGCTCGACGAGGTCCGGGGCTGGTGGCGGTACAACCGCCTCTTCCGGGACCTCCTGCGCGTCCGGCTCGACGGCGGCGGGCGCGACGGTGTCCTCGCGATCCATCGCTCGGCGGCGGCCTGGTTGGACGCTCACGGGTTCGGCGACGAGGCCGTCCGGCACGCGATGGCGGCCGGCGACGCGACCTGGGCCGCCCGACTGATCGAGCGTCACGGCTCCTTCCAGCCCCCGCTCGGCGAGGATGCGCCGGCATCCGTCGAACCGCTCAGCGAGCGCGAGCTGGAGGTCCTGGACCTCCTCGCCGCCGGTCGATCGAACCAGGAGATCGCGGACGAGCTGTTCGTCACCGTCGACACCGTGAAGAAGCACAACACCCACATCCTCGGGAAGCTCGGCGCGTCGAACCGGACGCAGGCCGCGGCGCGGGCGCGCGAGCTGGGACTGCTCGTCTAGGGCTGCCGCGGTGGACTCCGACCATCCACCGATCGGTTGACCGCCGGTCCGCCGGGTCGCCGTCCCCGATCCGGCCTCCCGTCCGATGTGTCGGACGGGGTCCGGGCCCGAGCCTTGGGTCATGAACGTCATCGAAGTCTCCGACCTCAGGAAGTCCTACGGCGACCGTGCCGCGGTCGACGGTGTCTCGTTCTCCGTGGAGGAGGGCGAGATCTTCGGGATCCTCGGACCCAACGGCGCAGGCAAGACCACGACGGTCGAATCGATCGCCGGCCTGCGCCGCCCGGACTCCGGATCCATCAGCGTGCTGGGGCTCGATCCCGTCCGGGACCGCGAGCGACTGCGGACCCTCGTCGGCGTCCAGCTCCAGGAGAGCGAGGTCCCCGAGCGGATCACCGTCCGCGAGGCCCTCGACCTCTTCGCCGCCTTCTACGCCGACCCGGAGGACCCGAACCGGCTCATCGGCGACCTCGGGCTCGACGACAAGCGCAAGACTGCCTACCGGAACCTCTCCGGCGGCCAGAAGCAGCGCCTGTCGATCGCGCTCGCGCTCGTTGGCAAGCCCCGGATCGCGATCCTCGACGAGCTCTCGACGGGGCTCGACCCGGCGGCCCGCCGCGAGACGTGGCAGCTCATCGAGTCCGTCCGGGACCGAGGGGTCACCGTGCTCCTGGTCACCCACCTGATGGAGGAGGCCGAACGGCTCGCGGATCGCGTCGCCGTCTTCGGCAACGGCCGGGTGATCGCGATCGACACGCCGGCCGGCATCGTCTCGATGGTCGAGCCGGAGCAGCGGCTCCGCTTCCGCCCCTCGGCGCCGGTCGAGGACCGCCTCCTGACCGACCTGCCCGAGGTCCGCTCGGTCGAACGCACCGGTCCCATCGTCGTCGTCAGCGGCACCGGGAACGTGATCCAGGCCGTGACCGCGCTGCTCGCCCGCCACCAGATCGTCGCCAACGACCTCCGGGTCGACCAGCCCAACCTGGACGACGCGTTCCTCGCGCTGACCGGTGGGGGAGCGGCTCGCGCCGCGAAGGAGCTGTCATGAACGAGTTCCGCGCGCTGATCGTCACCGAGGCGAAGCTGATCGCCCGTGAGCCCGTCACGTGGCTCGCGGCGATCGCCCTGCCGACGGTCATCCTCCTGATCTTCGGCTCGATCTTCGGGCCGACG
>DATBGP010000102.1:0-5099 GCA_036557925.1 Candidatus Limnocylindrales bacterium
GACCGCGAGGCCGATGAGGATCGCGATCGTGACCTCGGAGACGGCGGCCGGGAGGACGGTGGTCGCGAGCCGGGCGACGACGGCGACGGCGAGCGCGAGGGCCAGGCCCGGCAGGAGCGGGACCATCCGGCTCCGGAGGCCCGATCGTGCCTCGGGCGGCCCGGGCGGAAGCGCAGGCGTTGCGCTCAGGTGGCCAGCGCGGGACGGATCGCGAGGTCGGGGGCGGGGGCCGGAACGTCCGGCTCCGTGACGATCTGGACCGGCGGCCGGTAGACCTCGAACGTCAGCGGTCCGCCGGCCTCACGGGAGACGTGGAGGAACTCCAGCGTGTAGGTCGCATACATCTCGTCCAGCAGGCCCACGGCCTCCTGGTGGGCGGGCTGCCGGGCGGCGGCCCGCGCCTCGTCGCGGCTCTGCCACAGGCAGAAGGACATGCACCCGCCGTCGGTTGCCGACGGTCCCTTGAAATAGTGGACGAAGCCCGGCGAGCGGGCGGCTTCCTGGTGGGCGCGCTCATCGAACTCGGCGAGGCGCGCCTCGTCGCAGCCGGCGCGGCGGACGGACCGGAACGCCACGAGATACCACGAGCCGTCACCCAGCTCCGCGGCCGCCTCGTTCCAGTTGAAGGCGTCCGCGACGGACAGCGTCGCGTACTCCGCGCAGGTGGGGGCGAGGCCGGGCATCGCGTCCATCGCCGCGCAGCATCGCGGCGGGACCCTCGATTGTCAAATACTGAGATCGGGCTATCCCGGAACGCGGGAGTCCGGGGACGAAAGTCCTCCCTCGAGGGCTCCGACGATCGAGCTCGCCGCTGCGGGCAGGAGCCGGGCGACGCGGGTGCGCCAGGCGAGGCCGCAGCGGGACTCCGGCCCGACGACCCCCATCGCGGCCACGATCCCGTCCTCTCGGAAGATGGGAACGGCGATCGCCACCGTACCGGACAGCCCTTCGCCGATCGAGCGCGCCACCCCGGTCGAGACCACGTCGGCGAGCTCCCCGCGGAGACGATCCGCATCGACCGCCTCGTCGTGGCCCGACTCGGTCGAGAGGATCTCCTCGAGGACCTCGTCCGGCGCGAACGCGAGGAGCGCCTTGCCGAGCGCGCCGCGAACCAGCGGCAGCGACGTGTCCGGCGGGATGGCCACGCGGAGGGAGTGTCGCGACGGCACCTCCTGGAGGCAGACGGCGGCGAGGCCGATCCGCCGCATGATGACCGCGGTCTCGCCGGTCTCCTCGGCCAGCAGCCGGAGGACCGGGCCGGACGTCCGGATGAGCTCCTCTGCGGTGACGTTCGCGCCGCTGCCGATGATCAGCCTCGGCCCGAGCCGGTAGCCCGCCACGGATCGATCCACGAACCCGAACGACGCGAGGGTCCGCAGGTAGCGGTAGATCGTGGAGACCGGCGTCTCGAGCAGGACGCTCAGCTCGTCCGCCCGGATCTCGCCCCGGTCGGCGATCGTCAGCAGGACGCGGAGCCCCCGCGCGAACGAGGTGTCCTCGGCGGCTTCCTCGGGCGGGCGGTCCCGCGCCGTGGCGGCCCGGTCAAGGTCGGCGCGCACGGCGATCCCCCATGCTTCGTCGTTCGTCCCGGTCCTGCGGGCGGATGAATCGGCGGATGGCCGACCCGGGTCCGCGCGCGGGCCGGCCGACGTGGATCGGGATCGTCTCACGGGCGGTGACCCGAACGCGACAACATTGTCGTGGCCGCCGGGAACGACGAAGCCCGCCCGGGGCCCGGGCGGGCTTCGATGCGGTTCGGGGCGGACAGGCCTACGAGACGATGCCCTGCGCCTGGAGGAACGTCTTCGCGACCTCGCTGACGTCCTTCTGGTTGACCGCGACCTCGACGCCCATCTTCGTGAGCTCGTCGGTCGTGATCTTCGCCGAGACGTCGTTGAGGATCTTCGAGAACGCGTCCTTGTCGACCTTGGCCAGGTAGTCGTTGCGGACGAGCGGCGCGAGGTTCTCGGCCGGCTGCGTCTGCTTGTCGTCCTCGAGCACGACGAACCCGAACTGGGCGATCGCCGGCTGGGTCGAGCAGAACTCCGCGACGTCGATCGCCTTGCCCTGGAGGGCCTGGGCCATCGGGACGTCACACGCTCCGAGCGCGGTGCGCTGCTTCGGCGGGTAGTTGATCCCGTAGTCCTTCAGCGCGCCGGCGCACAGTGGGTTCGTGTCGCAGTCCGACGGCAGACCCCACTTGAGCGCGTCCTGATGGGCCGCGAGATCGCTCATCTTGGCGAGGCTCAGCGACGACGCCGTGTCCGGGCGAACGGCGAACGCGTTCGTGTCCGTGCCGGGGGCGATCGCCAGGACCGTGATGTTCTTGTTGGCGGCGTCCAACGCGGCCTGGAGGGCGTCGGCGTTCTTCTGTCCGTCGCCGGTGATCTTCGTCTTGTCGTAGAAGCCGAGGCCCGAGCCGACGTACTCCGGGACGAGGTCGACCTGGCCGGAGTCCATCGTCGGGATCCGCTCCTGGCGGGAGCCGAGGCCGAACTTCCGCTCGACCGTGTAGCCCTGCGCCTCGAGGGCCTGGGCGTAGATCTCGGCGACGAGCTTCGACTCGTAGAAGTTGTCCGAGCCGATCTTGATCGCGGCCTTGGCGGCCTCCGACGCCGGCGCGCTGGCTTCCGTGCTCGGCGCGGCTTCGCTGGCGGCCGGCTGGCTGGCGGCCGTCGAGGGGGCGGTCGTGGCGCCCCCGCCGGACGTGCATGCGCCGAGCAGCACCAGCGTGGTCATGGCGAGCGCCATCACCCGGGGTGTCCGCATCGTTGTCCTCCTCACTCGTGCCGCGCTCTCGCGGCACCGCCCGCGTACCTTACCAGCGGTCTTCAACCCCGTCCTGTCATCAATCGGTGACCCGATCGGTGACGGTTCGGGGCCGTCCGGATCAGGTGCAGCGAGCTCCGCCACGACCGCCACGTCCGGGGGTCAGATGATGTTCGTCACCTCGCCGCCGCCGCGGGGGACCTCGGCGAGGTCGGTCATGCCCCGTTCCGGCGTCGATCGTGGCGTGCGCAGGGCGCGCGGCGTGAGCCGGCGCTGGACCCAGGCCAGGAGCATGTCGACGCCGATCGCGAGCCCGGCGACGAGGATGGCCCCGGCGAAGATCGACGAGCGACCGGCAAGGCCCTGGTTCAGGCCGTCGAAGATGAACCGGCCCAGGCCGCCACCGCCGAGGATCGCCGCGATCGTCGCCGTCGCGATCACCTGGAGGGTCGCCGTCCGGAGCCCGCCGACGATGATGGACGAGGCCAGCGGGAGCTCGAGGCTCGTGAGGATCTGGCGCTCGCGGAGGCCCATGCCGCGACCGGCCTCGAGGAGCTCCCGGTCGACCGAGCGCAGGCCGGCATAGGTCGACACGAGGAGCGGCGGGATCGCAAGGAACGTCATCGCCAGGAACGGCGGCAGGAAGACGAGGCCGAAGTTCGCCTCGTAGCCGATGACCGGGGCGAGCACCAGCGTGATCGGCAGGAGGATCACCGTCATCGCATACGACGGGATGGCCCGGCCGATGTTGGCGAAGTTGATCGCGAAGCCGGACATGTTGTTCGTGTGGCCGATGTAGAGCCCGACCGGAATCGCGATCAGCGACGCCGTGACGACGGACAGGACGCAGATCAGGAGATGCTCCTGGAGGCGGTTCGGGATCCCGGTCGTGCCGGCCCAGTTCGCCGGGTCGAGGAAGAAGGCGACGACGCCGTCCATGTCAGCCGGCCTGCGGCCGGGCCCTGGCCTGGGCCCAGGGCGTGATCGCCCGTTCCAGGCGAACGAGCAGGACGTCGGCACCGACGGCGAGGCCGACCGACAGCACCGCACCCAGCAGGTACTTCGTCGGGAAGAACGTCTGGATCCCCTCGGTGATCAGCTGGCCCAGACCGCCGAACTGATCGCCGAGGACGGCGACGATCGTCGCGAGGCCGATGGTCGTGACCGTGGCCAGGCGGACCCCGGCGATCATCAGGGGCACCGCGAGGGGCAGCTCGACCCGGAGGAGCCGCTGGCGCCGCGTGTAGCCCATCCCCTCGGCAGCCTCGAGGATGTCGGCCGGCACGCTGGTGAACCCGGCGCTGAAATTCCGGAACAGGATCAGGAGCGTGTAGGTCGTCAGCGGGATCCAGGCGGTGATGAACGAGAGCCCGGTGATCGGCCGGAGGATCGCGAAGGCGGCCAGGCTCGGGATCGTGTACAGCAGCCCGGTGATCGCCGTGACGGGACCGTAGGCGCGGGGCCGGCGGACGGCCCAGACCGCGAGGATCAGCGAGATCACGATCCCCGCGACGATCGGCACCACGATGAGGCTGAGGTGCTGGAGGATGCGCGTCCAGATCTGGTCGAGGTGGCCGAGCGTCCAGCCGATGTCGAAGATCTTCGTGCCGGGCGGCATCTCAGACCCCCTGCTCGATCGCGGCCTGGTCGGCTTCGCCCGGATCGACCGCCGCCTCCGCCTCCTCGCTCGCGCCGGCGGCGATCGTCTCCAGGTCCTCGAATGACGGCGTGTGATCGCCTTCCTGCATCTTCGCGGCGATCGCGCCGACGGTCAGCAGTCCCTGGACCGCGCCCGTGCGGTCGACGACGATCCCGGTCTGGACGTCGGCGTCGAGCATCATCGAGAGCGCGTCCTTCAGGGTCGTGCGCCGGTTCACCGTCGGCGAGACCGGGTTCGCCATCGACTCGACGAGCGTTCCGAAGTCCGGCACGTCGGCCGCCGCGATCCAGCCGAGCGGCCGGTTCTCCTGGTCGACCATCAGGAGATAGTGCTGGGGGCTCTCCTGGGCCCGCTTGCGGGCGATCGCCGCGTCGTCGCCGGGCCGGGCCGTGACCGCAGGGGCGAGCGGAACGTCCGACACGCGCAGCAGGGACAGGCGCTTGAGCCCGCGGTCCTGGCCGACGAACCGGGCCACGAACGAGGACGCCGGCGCCGCGAGGATCTCCAGCGGCGAGCCGAACTGGGCGAGGATGCCGCCGGTCTGGAAGACCGCGACGAGGTCGCCCATCTTGATCGCCTCGTCGATGTCGTGGGTCACGAACAGGATCGTCTTGGCGATCGTCTCCTGGAGCCGCAGGAACTCGTTCTGGAGGCGGTCGCGGACGATCGG
>DATBGP010000103.1:0-2484 GCA_036557925.1 Candidatus Limnocylindrales bacterium
GATCTGATCGGCCACGGCGTGGACGAGCTCGTGTCCGCGGACGAGCACCAGTCCACGACGCTCGACGAGGACGGCGTCGCCCACTACACGGGCACGGGCCACCGGCTGGACGGCTCGACGTTCCCCGAGGAGGTCGACGTCCGCTGGATCGAGGTGGGCGGCGAGCCGCGGATGCTGGCGATCGTCCGCGACCTCACCGAGCGGAGCCGCCTCCAGGCCGAGCTGGTCCAGGCCCAGAAGATGGAAGCCATCGGGCTGCTCGTGGCCGGCGTCGCCCACGAGCTGAACAACCCGCTCGCCTCGATCGTCGCGTTCAGCCAGCTGCTTCGCACGGACCCGGACCTCCCGACGGATCTCCGGACCCAGGCCGACCTCCTCGTCCAGGAGGCGAACCGGACCCGGGTGATCGTCGGCAACCTGCTGGACTTCGCCCGGCAACGGCCGCCCGAGCGCGTCGAGACCGACCTCCGCCAGCTCGTCGACGGGATCCTCGGCCTGCAGTCGTACATGCTGAACCGCGATCGGCTGACCGTCGTCGTCGACATCCCCGACCACCTGCCGCGCCTCGAGCTCGACCGGTCGCAGTTCCAGCAGGTCCTGGTCAACCTGACCGTGAACGCCGCCCAGGCGATCCACGAGCTCGATCGGCCCGGCCGGATCGAGATCCGGGCGCGCTACGAGACCCGCGCGAACGGGCCGATCGTTCGCCTGACGATCGCCGACGACGGCCCGGGCGTCCCCGCGGAGGTCGCGGACCGGCTGTTCATGCCGTTCGTCTCGTCGAAGTCGCCGGGCGAGGGAACCGGCCTCGGCCTGTCGGTGTCGTTCGGGATCGTCGCCGCCCACGGCGGGACGATCCACCACGAATCGAACGCGTCCGGCGGGGCGACATTCGTCATCGAGCTCCCGGTCAGCGAGGGCGTCGCATCCGAGCCGGGCCGGCCCCACGAGTCCGCGCTGCCCGCGCTGCCGATCGCGTCGGCGGCGGCCGCGGGCGCCGCGCTCGACGACCTGGTCGACGTCGCCGCGCACGCCCTTGCCCAGGCGCCGTCGCTCGCGCCCGGTCGCTCGTCGGCGGGGCGCTCCGCTGGCGGGCGCGCCGCAGCGCGGCCCCGGATCCTCGTCCTGGACGACGAGCTGGCGATCCGGGACTTCCTCGGCCGGGTCCTCGCCCGCGCCGGCTACGAGCCGGTCCTGGCAGCCAGCGGCGACGAAGCGCTCGCGATCGTCCGCTCGAACCCGCCCGCAGCCGTCCTCTGCGACCACCGGATGGCGGGGATGAGCGGGACCGCCTTCCAGGCTGCGGTCGCGGCCCTCGACCCGAAGCTGGGGCGGCGGTTCGCCTTCATGAGCGGCGACGTCCTGAACCCCGAGCTGCGGACGTTCGCGACGGAGCACGGCGTCCACCTGCTCGCGAAGCCGTTCGACATCTCGACCGTCGACGAGACGGTCCGGGCCCTGCTGGCGACCCCGCCGGCCGCCTGAGCCCGGCGCGGCTCCGGGCCCTCAGTCGCGCGGGTAGGTGTAGAACCCGCGACCCGTCTTCTGGCCGAGGTGGCCGGCCGCGACGAGCTCGCGGAGGATCGCCGGCGGCGCGAAGTGCGGCTGGCCGAAGCCCTCGGCGAGGACCTCCATGATCCCGAGGCAGACATCGAGGCCGATGAAGTCGGCGAGCTCGAGCGGGCCCATCGGGTGGTTGAGCCCGATGCGGGCGCCGGTGTCGATGTCCTCGGCCGTCGCGGTGCCCTCCTCGTAGGCCCGCATCGCCTCGGCGAGGTAGGGCATGAGGATCCGGTTGACGATGAACCCGGGCCGGTCGGCCGAGGCGATGACCTGCTTGCCCATGTCGGCGGCCAGGCCTCGGACGGCGGCGTCGGTCGCGTCGGAGGTCCGGGAGCCGCGGATGACCTCGATCAGGGGCATCACCGGCACGGGGCTGAAGAAGTGCATCCCGATGAACCGTGTCCGGCGATCGTCCGCCAGCGCCTCGGCCAGCCGGTCGATCGCGATCGACGAGGTGTTCGTCGCGAAGATCGCGGCCGCCGGCGCCCGGCCGTCCAGCTCCGACCAGAGCCGCGTCTTGACGGCCGCGTCCTCGAAGACCGCCTCGACGACGAGCCCCACGTCGGCGGCCGCGCCCAGGTCGTCGGTCGCCCGGACGCGGGCGAGGATCGCGTCGCGCTCGTCGGCGGTCAGCCGGCCCTTGGCGACTGACCGCTCGAGGTTGCCGGAGATCCGCTCGCGACCGGCCTCGGCGCGGGCGAGCTCCGGCTCGTAGAGGGCGACGGTCCGACCGGTCGCGGCAAGGGATTGGGCGATGCCGTGGCCCATCAGCCCCGCACCCGCGACGAGGACGCGATCGGTCGCCACGGGATCTGCCTCCGTCATCGGTCCGCCGGGCCGTGGGTCACGACCCGCGCCAGGAGATCGTCGGCGGCGCTGTAGGGATCGAGGCGATGGGCCGCGACGGCCGCGAGGGTCTCC
>DATBGP010000104.1:0-2585 GCA_036557925.1 Candidatus Limnocylindrales bacterium
CTCGGCCGGGCCGAGTCGGACGAGCTGCGGGCCCGCGCCGAGGCCGCGATCGACCTGGTCGCAGCGGCCCAGCGCCCCGACGGCTACCTGAACACGTTCGTCCAGGTCCTGGCCCCCGGCCGCGAGTACGCCGACCTGAAGTGGGGCCACGAGCTCTACTGCTTCGGCCACCTGATCCAGGCGGCCGTCGCCTGGAAGCGGGCCCTCGACGACGACCGGCTCCTCGAGATCGCCTCGCGAGCGGCACATCACCTGGAGGTGGCGCTGGGTCCGGGCCGGCGGGAGGCCGTGGACGGCCATCCCGAGATCGAGATGGCGCTCGTGGAGCTCTACCGGACCACCGGCGAGCGACGCCACCTCGACACGGCCGCGGCGTTCCTCGACCGGCGCGGCCGCGGGCTCCTGGGCGCGGACCGGTTCGGCAGCGCGTACTGGCAGGACCATGCGCCGGTCCGCGAGGCACCATCGGTCGCGGGGCACGCGGTCCGCCAGCTGTACCTCGACGCGGGCGCGGTCGACGTCGCGGTGGAGACCGACGACGCGGCTCTTCTCGACGCGGTGCGTCGCCGCTGGCACGACATGGTCGCGAGCCGGACCTACCTGACCGGCGGCGTCGGGAGCCGGCACCGGGACGAGTCGTTCGGCGACCCGTTCGAGCTGCCCCCGGACCAGGCCTACACGGAGACCTGCGCCGCGATCGCGAGCGTGATGCTCGCCTGGAGGCTGCTCCTCGCGACGGGCGACCCGGCCGCCGCCGATCTCATCGAGCGGACGCTCCTGAACGGCGTCCTCTCGGGACTGGGCGGCGACGGGACGTCGTTCTTCTACGTCAACCCGCTCCAGCGCCGGACGGATCGCGTCGCCGCCGACCCGCACACCGGCGAACGCCAGGTCTGGTATCCGTGCGCGTGCTGCCCGCCGAACCTCATGCGGACGCTCAGCTCGTGGGAGCAGCTCCTGGCGACGAGGGACCGCGACGGCGGCGGACTGCACCTCCACCAGTACGCCGACGCGACGATCCGAGTCGACGTCGGCGGCGGCGAGGTCCGGCTCGTCTCGACCACCGCGTATCCGTGGGATGGCCGCGTCACGATCGAGATCGCCGCGGCGCCGGACCGGCCCTGGACGCTGGCCCTCCGGCGTCCGGCCTGGGCCGCCGGCGCGCGGGTGTCGTGGCCGGGCTCGTCGGACGGACACGCCGACGAGGCCGACGCCGGCCGCTTCGCCCGGACCGCGACATGGGCGGCGGGCGACAAGATCGTCCTGGAGCTCCCGATGGATGCCCGGATCGTCGAGCCGGACCCGCGGATCGACGCCGTTCGCGGCTGCGCGGCGATCGAGCGCGGTCCGATCGTCTACGCGATCGAGAGCGCGGACCTCCCGGCGGGTGTCGCGGTCGAGGACCTCCGGCTCGACCCGGCCGCGGCGACCGGCACCGAGGACCGATCCGAGCTGGGCGTGGGCGTCGTCGGGGTCACGGCCGCCGGGATCCGCCAGGCCCTCCCGGAGCAGCCGTGGCCGTACGAGCCGTCCGGAGTCGATTCGGAAGTCCGCTCCGAGCGAGCGGCATCGGCGTCCGACCCCATCCCGATCCGGGCCATCCCGTACCACGCGTGGGCCAACCGGAGGCCGGGCGCGATGCGAGTCTGGATCCCGCGGAGCGACGCCGGCGAGTAGCGCGCCCGGCGGGCGTGGCGCGCGAGGACCGACCGCCGCGCGGCGTGGGCGCCGGGGGGCCCGGGCCTAGGCGGAGGCCGGCGGCGGCGCGGTCGACTGCCGGACGATCAGTGACGGCGCCACGATCTCGACCCGGGGCTCGCCGGTCGGCCGGCCGTTCCGGGCGGCGTCGATCGCCATCTCGACCCCCGCCCGGACGATCTCGCGGATCGGCATCCGGAGCGTCGTGAGCGCGGGGATCGTGTGGCTGGCCAGCAGGATGTCGTCGAAGCCGACCACCGACAGGTCTGCCGGCACGGAGCGCCCGGTCATGAACGCGGCGTGGAGGACGCCGACCGCCAGGGTGTCGGTCGAGGTGACGATCGCGGTCGGCGACTCATCCAGGGCGATCAGGTCGTGCAGCGCCTCCTCGCCGCCGGCCGGCGTGTTCTGGACCTCGCGGACGTAGTCGGGGCGGACCCCGCCGAACCGCTCGCGCATCGCCGCCTCGAAGGCGGCGCGTCGCTCTCGGATGTCGCCGAGCGGCCGGCCGCTGACGAACGCGATCCGGGTGTGGCCGAGTCCGGCGAGGTGCTCGAGGCCGGCTCGGACGCCCGCTGCGTTGTCAACGTCCACGGTCGGGACGTCGAGCGGGCTGGTGCCCTGCCAGAGCGCCACCACCGGCACGACCGAATCCTTCAGGTCGGCGAGGAGCCGCGGCTGGTGCTGGACGTCGCCGAGCAGGATGATCGCGTCGCAGTGGCGCGTCTCGAGGACCGTCGTCAGCGCGAGGGCCTCGTCCGCCCGGCCGTGGGCCTGGCCGAGGACGACGTTGTAGCCGTGGGAGACCGCCTCGACCGAGAGCGCCTCGACGGCGCCGGCGAAGAACGGGTCGGTGATGTCGCGGACGACGGCGCCGAGGAGCATCG
>DATBGP010000105.1:0-3728 GCA_036557925.1 Candidatus Limnocylindrales bacterium
AAGGTGTGGTCGGCCCCATCCGTGGCCGTCCAGCGGAGGGCCAGCAGCGGGGCGCCGTCGAGCCGGCTGTCGACGTCGTTGAGGATCGGCCCGTCGCGCGTGGTCCGCACGTCCATCTCGACCGGGTCGCCCCCGGCCACCTCGATGGTCTCGTGGCGGACGGTGAAGGGGACGGACTTGCCGGCCACGAGGTAGTTCGCCTTGTTCGCCGGATCGGGGTCGATCGAGAACAGGTCCTGGACGTCCGGGTCCACGTTCGTGACACCCCAGGCGATCGCGGCATTGTGGCCGAGGACGATGCCCGGGAGGCTCGGGAACGAGACGCCGGCGAGGTCGTACGGGCAGGCCTTCGTGATCACCCGGCAGCGCAACCCGTTGATGTACCAGACCGATGGCATCCCGATCCCGAGGTGGGGGTCGTTCGCCAGGAGGGCGGTCTTCGTCGCCGTCTTCGCGGGCGCCACGACGAAGTCGTTCGAGCCGACCTGGTGGTCGCCCGCGATCCCGTCGGCGGCATCGAGGCCCGCCAGCTGGAGGATGCGCCCGCCGTCCGCGACGACGTCGCGCCAGGCCGATGCCTGGTCCGCGCCGATGGCGCCGTCGGACGTCGTGATCGCCGCGTCGCCCGCGTCCTGCGCGTCGGCCGCATCAGCCAGCCGTCCGTTCGGCGTGGCCGCCGCCGTGGAGCCGGCCCCGCCCGATCCCTTGAGGTCGCTCGGGGTGATGACCGGCATGTCGGCCTCGTACGGCGGGAAGAGCTCGTCCGTTCTGGCCGGGCTGCCGAGCTGCCTGTCGGCGAGCATCCGGAAGACCTCGGTGTCGAAGTTTCCGCCCAGCTGCCACGCCTGGACCTTCTGCCAGGCGAGGGAGTCGACCGGCGTCCAGGGTTCCAGCGGATAGCCGCCGAGGCCGCCGAGCCCGCTTCGCATCCCGGTCACGACGAAGGGCAGCGAGAGCGACCCGTCGTGCTGGTCGATCCAGGCGTTGACGCCGTCCGAGTACGCCTCGAGCGCCGCGCGCGCGTCCGGTGCAATGGCGGCGAGGTCGCGCTCGGCCGCCTGGTGCCAGCCGAGGGTCCTGATGAACCGGTCCTGGTCCAGGGTGCTCGACCCGAACAGCTCGGACAGCCGTCCCGACGAGATGTGCCGCCAGACCTCCATTTGCCACATCCGGTCCTGGGCATGGACGTAGCCCTGGGCGAGGAACAGGTCGTGGGGGGTCTCGGCCTCGATCGACGGGATCCCGTTCACATCGCGGGTGATCCGGACGGGCTTGTCGAGGCCCTGGATCGCGATCGTCCCCGCAGTGGTGGGAAAGCCGCGGAGCGTCAGGGCGGCGACCAGCGCGCCGCCCGCCGCGGCGCCGACGACGAGGACGATGACGAGGAGCCAGAGGACGCGCTTGAGCACACCGCCGACTCGTCCCAACGGTCACCTCGTCCCGGGCGCGCCCGGCGCGCGCCGACCGCGCGCAGTGTGCCGTGTCCGGGGGCGTCCTGTCAGGTCGTTGCGGCGCGCCTCAGCGAGCGAGCAGCGTGCCGAGGCCGGACGCCTCCGCCCGGCGGAGGATCGCGTCGCCGAACACGAGATCCGCGAGCCCGACGCCGAGGTGGGTCACGAGGACCACGCCCGAGCCCGGACGGCCGGTGCGGTCGAGGAGTGCCTGGCCCAGCGTGGTGGCCGGGTCCGGGTAGCCGTCGAAGCTGCCGGCCTCGCGGTTCGCGAGGAACTGCTCGCGCTGGTCGACGACGAAGAGCACGGCCTCGCGCGCGACGCCGGCGGCGACATAGGTCGCGTAGTCGACGGCGACGACGAGGGCGTCGGGCGCGAGCCACTCCGGGGTCAGGACCTGCCGCTCGGCCGGCGGGGCGAAGGACGCGACGGTGACGACGACGTCGGCACCCTCGACGGCGCCGCGCGCCGACCCGGCGAGCCGGCCGCGGCTCAGGCCGGCGGTGCTCGCCGCGAGCGCCGCGACGGAGTCCGCCCGGTCCGGATGCCGGTCGAAGATCGTGAGCTCGCACCCGGGCAGGACCGCTCCGATCACGGGCAGGTGGCTCCGCGCCTGTACGCCGGCGCCGAGGAGGGCAACGCGAGCCGACCGGCCGCGGACCGTCGGGGCGAAGTCCCGGATCGCGACGCCGCTGATGGCGGCCGTCCGCTCGGCGGTGATCGGACCGGCGTCGAGGATCGCCCGAGGTTCGCCGGTTCCGGGGTCCGTGAGGAGGACCAGCCCATGGATGGCCGGAAGCCCGAGCGACCGGTTCTCCGGGAAGCCCGCGATCCACTTGATGCCGAGCAGGTCGCCGGCGCCGTCGGGTTGGTCGCCCCGGAGTGACGCCGGCATCGCGTGGGCGAACGAGCCCGCCGGCCGCGGGTGGACGCCGATCTTCGGCGGCAGCTCGGCGTCGGCGACGAGGGCCGTCATCGTTCGCTCGGCCAGGGCCAGGCGCTCGGGAAGGGGCGGCATCGCCGCCTCGACGTCGGCGGCTCCCAGCCACCGGATCGGGAGCGGAACTGCCTCGGGGGCCGTCATCGGCCGGAGTCTAGCGCCGGGTAGCATTCGGCCATGACCGCCGACGCCGCCCAGAGCCTCGCGAACCTGCGGCTCGAGCGCGACGCGATCCTCCTCTATGACACCCTCGCGACCATCGAGAAGGATCCGATGCGCGCGTCGGCCTTCACCCGGATCGCGTCGAACGAGCGGCGTCACGCCGACGTCTGGGCGACGAAGCTCCGGGACGCCGGCGTGGACGTCCCGCCGCCGCCGAGCCGTCCCCGGCCCCGGGTCGCGGTGATCCTCTTCCTGGCCCGGCTGTTCGGCACCCGGGCGGTCAGCGACCTGGTCACGGCGCTGGAGGGCGACGAGGAGGAGATGTACGGAGAGCAGTCCTCGCCGGAGGTCGAGGCGATCGCCGCCGACGAGCGCGAGCACGCCGAGATCTGGCGCCGCCTGAAGGACCCCGACTACCACCCCGACCGGGACATCGCGATCCGCGAGCGCTGGCATCGCTCCGGCCGGTCCGGGACGCTCCGGGCCGTGATCTTCGGGGTCAGCGACGGGCTGGTCTCGAACCTCGCGCTCGTGATGGGCGTGGCGGGTGCCGCGAAGGACCACGGCTCGTTCATCGCCCTCGCGGGCATCGCCGGCCTCCTCGCCGGTGCCTTCAGCATGGCGGCGGGCGAGTACATCTCGATGCAGAGCCAGCGCGAGCTGTTCGAGCGCCAGATCTCGCTCGAGAAGGCGGAGCTCGAGGCGATGCCGGAGGAGGAGGAAGCCGAGCTGGCCGCCCTCTACCGGGCCAAGGGCTTCCGCGACGAGGAAGCGAAGGCGATCGCCCACCGCCTGTTCCAGGATCCCGATCGCGCGCTCGACCAGCTGATCCGTGAGGAGCTCGGGCTCGATCCCGACGAGCTGGGCTCGCCGATCGGGGCGGCGATCGGCTCGTTCCTGGCGTTCGCGATCGGAGCGTTCGTGCCGGTGCTGCCCTACCTCCTCATCGGAGGCGGCTCGGCCGCGTTCGCCGCGTCGATCGCCCTGAGCCTCATCGCCCTCTTCGCCGTCGGCGCCGGGGTGAGCCTGCTGACCGGTCGCGGCGTGCTGTTCTCGGGCCTCCGTCAGGTCGGGATCGGTGCCGCCGCGGCGGTCGTCACCTATGCGGTCGGGACCGTGATCGGCGTCTCGGTCGCGGGCTGAGCTCCGAGGCGGGCCGATGCCGGACGTCGCCG
>DATBGP010000106.1:0-6725 GCA_036557925.1 Candidatus Limnocylindrales bacterium
GTGACGTCGTGGTTCGAGAGCAGCCACGTCGCGGGCGCGTCGACCGGCGCGTGGGCTGCCAGGGTCAGGTCGATCGAGTCGCGGAGCTCCGCGGGATCCCACGCCCGACCCAGGAAGTCGAAGTTGAACGCCGTGTGGAGCTCGTCCGGCCGGAGGTAGCGAACGAAGCGCTCGACGTCCGGCAGCCAGAGCTCGCCGACGAGCGCCTTCGGATCGTCGTAACGGTCGGCGACCTCGCGCCACGCGCGGTAGACGTCGTGGAGCTCGTCACGATCGGTGTTCGGGTGCTCGCCCGGGGCCGGATCCTCGGGGACCTCCGGGAGCTCGGCGTCCTTGATCAGGAGCGCCGCCGAGTCGATCCGGATGCCGGCCGCGCCGCGGTCGAACCAGAACGCGAGCACGTCCTCGAACTCGCGGCGGACGTCGGGATGGTTCCAGTTGAGGTCCGGCTGGTCGGCCGAGAACAGGTGGAGGTACCACTCGCCGGGCGCCCCGTCGGCGTCGGTCGTCCGGGTCCACGTCGTCCCGCCGAAGTTCGACCGCCAGTCCGTGGGCATCGTGCCGCCGTCGTCGCCGCGACCGGGGTGGAACCAGAAGCGCGACCGCTCGACCGAGCCCGCGGGCGACGCGAGCGCCGCCCGGAACCACGGATGGGCGCTCGAGACGTGGTTCGGGACGACGTCGACGATCGTCCGGATGCCGAACGACCGGGCCTCCGCGATCAGCGCCTCGGCCTCCTCGAGCGTCCCGAACGCCGGGTCGATCGCCCGGTAGTCGGCGACGTCGTAGCCGCCGTCCACGAGAGGCGAGACATACCAGGGGGTGAACCAGATCGCGTCGATGCCGAGGTCGCGGAGGTACGGCAGCCGGGACCGCACGCCGGCGAGGTCGCCGGTCCCGTCGCCGTTGCCGTCGGCGAAGCTGCGCGGGTAGATCTCGTAGATGACGGCGGTCCGCCACCACCGCGGATCGCGATCCGGCGCGTCGACGCCCGGGGAGGAGGCCTCGGCGTCGACGGCGGATCGCAGGTCCAGTCGCTCGATGGCGGTCACGAGTCCCTCGCTGCCGGCGCCGCGTCGCAACGGGAGCGGTCGCCGACGCGCAACGTAACAGACCTGACAATTGATTGCAAGAACTCGACAACCATTCGTCGGATGCTTCCGCCGGCATGGCCGCGGCGCCGGCGAGCCCCGAGTGACGACCGGCTCAGGCGGCTGGCGCGGGTCCCGTGGAGGAGCGGACGACCAGCTCCGGCTCGAAGAGCATCTCGTCGTGGGCGACCGCGGTCCCCGCGATCTGGGCCGCGAGGAGCTCGATCACGAGCCGGCCCATCGCGTCGATCGGCTGGCGGACCGTCGTCAGCGGCGGGTCGGTCGCGCTCATGAGGGCCGAGTCGTCGAACCCGACGACCGAGACGTCGGCAGGAACGCTCAGGCCGGCCCGGCGGACCGCCCGGATCGCGCCGAGGGCCATCGGGTCGCTCGCACAGACGATGCCCGTGGCGCCCGCCCGGATCAGCCTCCCGGCCGAGGCCTGGGCCGCCTCGAGCGAGTACAGGGAATGGGCGACCCGCTCGCTCGGGATCGGCCGGCCGGCCGCCGCCGCCGTTCGCTGGGCGGCCGCCAGCTTGCGCTGCGATGGAACGTGATCGCGCGGTCCCAGGAGCAGGCCGATCCGCGTGTGGCCGAGCGAGAGGAGGTGGGTGACGGCCTGCTCGGCGGCGATGCCGTCGTCGCACGACACGGTCGCGAACCCGAGGCCGCCGATCGGCGCGTTCACGAGCACGGTGGGCAGCTTGCGCTGGGCGAGACGACGGTAGTGGTCGTGCGGGGCATCCGCCTGGGTATAGAGGCCGCCGGCGAAGACGACGCCCGACACCTGCTGCTGCAGGAGCAGCTCCACGTAGTCGGCCTCGGTGACCGCCGCGGTCTGGGTGCAGAGCACCGGCGTGAAGCCCTGCTGGGCGAGGGCGCTCCCGACGACCTCGGCGAACGCCGGGAAGATCGGGTTCTGGAGCTCCGGGAGCACGAGGCCCACCAGCCGGGCGCGCTCGCCGCGGAGCTTCGAGGGCCGTTCGTAGCCGAGGACGTCGAGTGCGGTGAGGATCCGGTTGCGGGTCGCCTCGGAGACGCCGGGCTTCTCGTTGAGGACGCGGCTGACCGTGGCCTCCGAGACTCCGACCTTCTTCGCGACATCCGCCAGGCGTCGTGTCATGGCATCAGTTTACGCAATCTTGCGCAAGAAATTGCAAGCCCTGTTCCCGCGCGAGACCGGATTCGGACTGCTCGGATCGCGACGCCGTCGCAGCCCGAGCCCGGCAGACGTCTGTCCGCGTACGATCGGAAGAGGGAGGTTGGATGGCCAGCACGATCGCCGCGCCCCGATGACGCGCCTCCGCCTGCTCGTGGATCGGTTCGTCCCGCGCGGCGCGCTGATCCTCTCGATCCTCTCGCTGGGCTACTTCGCGGCCGGGATCGTCCGCAACCGCGTGTTCGCGGCGGAGTTCGGGACGAGCGCCGAGCTCGACGCCTACAACGCCGCCTTCCGCATCCCGGAGATCGCGCTCGACATCCTCGTGGGCGCCGGGCTCTCCGCGCCGTTCGTGCCGATCTTCAGCCGGCTCCTCGCGGGGCCCCACGAGACCGAGGCGAGCGAGACGGCGGTCGAGACGGTCGTCGATCGGGCCGAGATCGGGCCGCGGGCCCAGGCATTCGGCCAGACCGTCCTGACCGGCGCGGTCGCCGCGATCGCGGTCGCGCTCGTCGTGCTGTTCGTGGCGGCGCCGTGGCTGGCCGACACGGTCTGGAGCAGCTTCGACGCCCCGACCCGGGCCCTCTACGTCGACCTGGTCCGGATCAACTGCGTCGCCCAGCTGCTCTTCGCCGCCTCGATGGCCCTCGGCGAAGTCCTCGTCGCCCGTCGCCGGTTCCTCTTCTACGGCATCGCCCCGATCCTCTACACGACCGGCATCGTCGCGGGCACGATCCTCCTCGGACCGGCCCTCGGAATCCTCGGGGCGGCCTGGGGAGCCGTCGCGGGCGCTGCGGCCCACCTCACGATCCGGGCGACCGGCGCGATCCGGGCCGGCTTCCGGATCCGGCCCCGGTTCGCCTTCCGGACCGCCGAGTTCCGCGAGTTCTTCCGCCTGATGCTGCCGCGGATGCTCAGCTACCCGATCGACCCGATCGTCGTCTCGTACCTGACGATCCTCGCCGCCGGGATCGCGACCGGCACCGTCTCGGCCCTGTCGTTCGTCCTCGACTACCAGTTCGTGCCGGTCCAGGTCATCGCGATCGCCTTCTCCCTCGCGGCTTTCCCGATCCTCTCGGCCGCCTGGAACGAGGGCGACGGCGCGACCTTCCGGCGGGTCTTCAACCGGAACGTCCTGACGATCGGCGGGCTGACGGCGCTGGCGGCCATCGCGCTCGCGGTCCTGGCCGAACCGCTCGTCTCGCGCCTGCTCGGCGGCGGCCGGTTCGACGAGGCGGCGGTGGCGCTGACGTCCGGCCTGCTCGTCGCGTTCGCGATCACGATCCCCATCGACAGCCTGTCCTATCCGCTCTCCCGGGCGATCTACGCGACCCACAACACGCTCTGGCAGGTCCTCGCGTCCCTCCTGGGGCTGGCCGCGCTCGTCGGCTCCTCGCAGCTGTTCGTGGCGGCCCTCGGCGCGTCCGGGATCGCGGCCGCCTACGCGACGGGCGGGCTCGTGAAGGTCGTGGTCCTCGCCATCGCCCTGGTGCCTCGCCTCCGGGCGATCCCGGCTCCCCGCGCTGGGGGCGATACGGGCGGGCCGGCCGTCGCGACGATCAGCCCCGCCGGATCGTCGGGATCAGAACGATGAACTTGCCGTCGCGCGCCGGATAGGTCCCCTCGGGACGCTTCCACGGCAGGAAGTTGCGGACCATCTCCGACGCGTCCTGGAAGGTGCCCGGCTTGTCCGACGGCCCCCAGATCGAGGAGATGTCCGGATACCACGGGTCGTCGATGTAGGCGCCGGTGACCTTGGCGTCCTTGAAGACCGTCGGATCGGCGTCCGCCCGGAAGCCGGTCATGACCCACGTGTGGGCGCCGCGCCACGCGAGCAGGATCGCGGGCGAGTTCGTCTGCATGATCGCCTTGGCCGCGGCCCGGAGCGCGAGCGGCCGCGTCTGGTAGGCGACCACCTGGTAGCCGTCGGCGCCGTAGGCCTTGAGGGCGAGCGCCATCGCGGCCGGGCCCCATTCGCCATTGTGGCTGTCCTGGTAGCTCTCCCACTCGCCGACGCGGTGGGCGATCTCCCGCTGGCGGTCGTCGGTGGGGGCGCCGAGGCCGAGGATCGCGAGGGCCGTCGTGACGCCGGCCGGGGAGCACCAGTCGACCCGGATCTCGTGGGCGAACTCCGGGCCGTGATGGGCCACGATGTCGACGTCGACGGCCACCCGCGGGATCGGCGTCGGGGTGGGTGCGGGGGTCGGCGGCGGCTTGCCGCTCTCGCCCGGCGGCGGCGTCGGCGTCGCCGACGGCGAGTCCTCCGGCGGCTCCGTGACCTCGACGGTCGGGAGGGTCGCCCGATCCGGCGGCGGGCCCGCAAGGATGCGATCCATCTTGTCCTGGAGACGCTCGAACAGGCGCCCGGCACCGAACGTGTCGGTGGCGATCGCGCCCGCCCCGAGCGCCCCGGCCACGATCACGGCGACGAGCAGCACCACGAGCCAGCCCGCCAGCGAATGCGGAACGACGCGGGAGCGGAGGCGGGGTCGCGTCGGATCGACGCGGACGAGCTCGGGTTCCATCGGGGTGTGGGCGGCTCCGTTCGGCGCGGACCGAGGGTGGACGAACCGGGCCACCCGTCTGCGACGCGAGACCGGGCACGTCGGAGACCGATCCGGTGGCGGCCAGCGTACCGCGTCTCATCGGATCGGCCCATCGACGCCCTGGGCGCGAACGACGGGCCCGCCCTCGTCCGGCCCGCCGTCGCGAGGAACCCGTTCGGGACGCTCCACCCGCCGGCGGACCCGACGGCCGCGGCCGGTGGCGAGAACGCCGCGCGCATGCGACCATCGGGGGACCGTCCGACCGACCCGCGCGTCGCCGCGCCCAGCCGCCAGGAGAACCTCGTGGACCGCTTCGAGCCCAACCTCCGGATCCCCGGACCGACCGCCCTTCCGCCGTCCGTCCGCGAGGCCGGCGCTCGACAGATGATCAACCACCGCGGTCCCGAGTTCGCCGCGATGCTCGCCCGGATCCTCGACGGGATGAAGCCGTTCTTCGGCACGACGAGCGACGTCACGATGCTCACGACGGCCGGCTCCGGCGGGCTCGAGGCGGCAATCGTGAACACGCTCTCGCCCGGCGACAAGGTCCTCGGCGTCTCGATCGGCAGCTTCGGCGACCGCTTCGCGAAGATCGCCGGGATCTACGGCGCGGACGTGACGAAGCTGGACGCCGAATGGGGCTATGCGGCGGCCGCCGACGAGGTCCGCGAGCGTCTCCGCTCGATCGGTCCGGTCAAGGCGGTCCTGCTGACCCACAACGAGACGTCGACGGGCGTGATGAACCCGATCGGGCAGCTCGCGGCGGCGATCCGCGAGGAGGATCCCGAGGCCCTGATCCTCGTCGACAGCGTCTCGGGCCTGGGTGCGGTCCCCTTCGAGATGGACGCCTGGGGCGTGGACGTCGTCGTCACCGGCTCCCAGAAGGCATGGATGGCGGCGCCGGGCCTGTCGATGGTCGCCGCGTCCGAGCGCGGCTGGGCGGCCACCGAGACCGCGAGGATGCCCCGCTTCTACCTCGACCTCCGCTCGCATCGCGAGTCCGCGGCAGCCGGCCAGACGCCGTTCACCCCGGCGATCGCCGTCGTCTACCAGGTGGACGAGGGAATCCGGCTGATGCAGGCGGAGGGCAAGGAGCAGGTCTTCCTCCGCCACGAGGCGTGCGCCGCCGCGTCGCGGGCCGGCCTGAAGGCGCTCGGGTTCGAGCTCCTCGCGGCCGACGACGTGGCCTCGAAGACGGTCACCGCGGCCAGGCTGCCCGAAGGCCACGAATGGAAGCCGTTCAACTCGGCGATCAAGGCCCACGGCGTCGTCCTCGCGGGCGGCCAGGGCAAGCTGACCGGCAAGATCTTCCGGCTCGGCCACCTCGGTTCGGTGATCGTCGACGAGATCCTCGGGACGATCGCGGTCCTCGAGCGGGTCTCGATCGAGCAGGGCCGCCGGATCGAGCCGGGCCAGGCGGTCGCCGCGGCCCAGGCGGCGGCCGTCGCGGTGCTGACGGCCGGGCCGGGCACGGCCGGTGAGCCGGCACGGACCGAGGCCGCCGCGGTCCCCGCGTGAGGATCCTCGTCGCCGAACCCATCGCCGCGGAGGGCATCGCGAAGCTCCGCGCGGAGCACCAAGTCGACGAGCGACCGGGGCTGAGCCGGGACGAGCTCTGCTCGGCGCTCCCCGACTACGACGCCCTCGTCGTCCGGAGCCAGGTCCAGGTCGACCGCGACGTGATCGCGGCGGCCGGCAACCGGCTCCAGGTCATCGGCCGCGCCGGCGTCGGCGTCGACAACGTCGATCTCGATGCCGCGACCGCCGCCGGCATCACGGTCGTCAACGCGCCGACCGGGAACACGATCGCGGCCGCCGAGCACACCCTGGCCCTGATGACCGGCGTCGCCCGGAAGGTCGCCGCGGCCGACGCCTCGGTCCGGCGGGGCGAGTGGAAGCGCGCCCAGTTCACCGGTCTCGAGCTCCGTG
>DATBGP010000107.1:0-1673 GCA_036557925.1 Candidatus Limnocylindrales bacterium
GAGGCGAGCGACGAGGCTCTCGAGGCGGACGACGGGCTCGAGGCGGACGAGGACGATACCGCGCTGGCCAACGACGAGGACGAAGCCGAGCTGGCGGCCGACGAGGCCGAGCTCGCGACCGGCGGCGCCGTCGTCGCCGGCGAGGGCGCCGCGGCGGCCGGTCGATCGGCGCGCCAGGCCCGCGAGGCGCGTGCGGCCGCAGCCTCGGCGTCGATCCCGATCGACCCGTCGCTCCGGATCCGCGACAACGCCTCGAGATGGTTCGTGATCGGGACGATCGTCGTCTTCGCGCTGATCTTCCTGAACGCGATGCTGCTGGGCACGGGCGGCCTGCTGCGCCCCATCCCGTCGCCGAGCCCCGAACCGTCCGCCAGCGTGGCGCCGTCCGCTTCGGTTGCGCCGTCGGCCTCGGCCGCGCCGTCGGCCTCGGCCGCGGCTTCGGGCTCGCCGGCGGCATCGGGCAGCGCCGGGGCGTCGGGTTCGCCCGTGCCTTCGGCCGCCCCGTCGGCTTCCGCGGCTCCGTCGGCGTCGGCGCCCGACGCATCGGGTTCGCCCGCCCCGTCCTGAGGCGGGGCCGGACGCCGGCGATGCTCGGCCCGCGCGTCCGTGCGATGCTCGATCGCATGACCGGATCGAGCGGTCAGGAACCTGCGGATCGGTTCGCGGACGAGCGCGCCCGGATGGTGGAGCGCCAGCTGCGGGGCCGCGGGATCCGCGACGAGCGCGTGCTCGAGGCGATGGCCACGGTGCCCCGTGAGGCCTTCGTCGATCCGGCCCAGCGATCGCTCGCCTACGCCGACGAGGCGCTGCCGATCCCGGCCGGCCAGACGATCAGCCAGCCGTACATCGTGGCCCGGATGACGGAGCTGCTCGGCGTCGGCCCGGGCGATCGGGTGCTCGAGATCGGGACCGGGTCGGGCTACCAGGCGGCCATTCTCGCGGCGATGGGCTGCCGGCTCACGACGATCGAGCGGATCCCCGAGCTGGCGGACCTCGCGCGGGAGCGGCTGGCCGCGCTCGGGCTCGCGGACGCGGTCGAGGTCCGGGTCGCGGACGGGAGCGTGGGTGCGTCGGACGGCGCACCGTGGCGCGGGATCCTCGTGGCGGCGGCGGCGCCGTCGATCCCCGATGCACTGCGCGAACAGCTCGACCCGAACGGCGGTCGACTCGTGCTTCCGGTCGGCCCCCGGGATCGCCAGGAGCTCATCGTCGTGACCCGGAACGGCAACGACTGGATCGAGCGGAACGACGGCCCCGTGGCGTTCGTCCCGCTGATCGGCGAGGCCGGCTTCGGGGAGGCCGGCTTCGGCGACGGCGCCGGCGAACGCTAGCGGCCCGGCGCAGGGCGGCGAGGGGCGGCGAGGGGGCGGCTCGCAGCCGCCGGCGGCGGCCCGGAGTCGCTGGCGGCGGCGCGGAGCGGCGAGGGCCGTCGGTATACTCGGCCGGTGACCCACGTCTTCGTCGCGCCGCATCCGGACGATGTCGCGCTCTCCTGCGGCGGGCTGATCGCGAGCCTTCGCGAGCTTGGCCAGAACGTCACGATCGTCACGGTCTTCTCGGGCTCCGGCGACGGCGGCGACGGCGCGTCGCTGACGAGCTACCAGCGAGAGGCGCTCGGGTTCGGGTCGAAGACCATTTGGCCGGTCACCGAATCGTTCAACCGGGCCCACATC
>DATBGP010000108.1:0-4444 GCA_036557925.1 Candidatus Limnocylindrales bacterium
ATCTCCAGCGCCGCTACCCGATCCGCTCGATCGGCTTCATCCCGACGGGCGTCGCGCTCGCGCTCCTGCTCTACGCCTCGAGCCTGCCGAGCCAGATCAGCCAGCTCGTGCCGGCCCTCCAGAACCCGCCGCTGATCACGATCCACGTCGGGCTCGCCGTGCTGAGCTACGGGATCTTCGCGACGTCGTTCGCGGCCGGGGTCGGCTACCTGATCCAGGGCCAGGACGACCGCGTCGCGTGGCTGCCCAGCCACAAGGTCCTCGACGAGGTCGCCTACCGGGCGGTGATCATCGGCTTCCCGATCTTCGCCACGATGATCATCCTCGGCTCGTGGTGGGCCTCGATCGCCTGGTCGCGCTACTGGGGCTGGGACCCGAAGGAGACGGCGGCCCTCGTGACGTGGCTCTCGTACGCGGTCTATCTCCACGCCCGGAACCAGAAGTCGTGGGCCGGCCGGCCGGCGGCGCTGCTGCTCGTCGTCGCGTTCGGGATGGTCATCGTGACCTACTCCGGCTCGCTCTGGTTCAACGGCCTCCACTCGTACAGCGGGTTGTAGCGCTCCGGCCGCCGGCGCCGCCACATCGTCCGAACAGGGAAGAGCCCCGACCGGGAAACCGGCCGGGGCTCTTCGGTCGAGGAGGAGCGAGGGTCAGGACGCCGACGGCGCCGCGGACTCCATGTCCTGGGATTCGGCCGGCGCCGACGCCTCGGCGGAGGCCGCCGGGGACTCGAGCGGCGAAGCCGTCACGTCGGCGCAGGCGACGACGGTCGGGTCCTTGGCCGATTTGTGGATGACGATCGCGTACGGCTCGGCGAGCAGGCCGCCGGGCGTGATGCCGATGATCGTGTTCGACGCTCCGGCGGCGACGTCATTCAGCTGGAATGGCGGACCGGTGACCGGCCCGGCGGGGGCGCTCGCCTCGGGCGAGCCGCTCGCGGCGCTGCTGGCCTCGGCACTCGCCTCGGCACTGGCCTCCGCGCTGGCCTCCGGGGAGGCGCTCGGCGCGGGCGAGCCCGACGCCATGTCGGCGCAGGTGCCCTTGTCCAGGACGGCGGTCAGCGGATCGGTGAAGCCGACCGCCACGATCCCGAGCGTCGCGGCCGACGAGCCGTCACCGAGATCGTTCAGGATGCCGCCGCCGGTGACCTGGCTGCCGTTCGCCGGGCGGAAGATGATCGTGAGACGCGTGGCCGCGGACGCCGAGGGCTCGACCGACGCCTCGGCGGACGGCGAAGTGGCGGCGCTCGCCTCGGGTGAGCCGGTCGCGCCTGCCACGCCGCCGGAGCTCGCGGTGGAGCCGCAGGCGGCGAGGGCGACGACCGCCGCCGCCATCAGGGCGGCCAGACCGGTCAGGGTCCGTGCGGACTCGAGACGTCCGGAGGAGGCGCGTCGATCGGCCCTTGCCGCACGGGCGCCGGTCACGGCGCGCGCGGGCAATCCGTCGTGGGACATGGGAAGTTCCTCCAGGGATGCGGTGAACCGGCTCACGTTCGCACCGTCTCCCGCACGCCCACGCGTACGCGATGGCCCGTTCGCGTTACAGGCGCGTCCCAACCGGGAGCGCGCCGCACGGGGCCGGACAGCGGCGTCCGGGGCCGGGCCGCGCGGGGCCGGCCAGCGGCGCGTCCGCGAGCGACGCGCGCGGCTATTCGCGGAAGGACGGGTCTCCGAGCGGGGGCGCCGGTGGCGTCCAGATCAGCGACGGATCCTCGATCCAGCCCGCCGGTGGCTCCGGCCAGTCGGCCCCCTCGGAGGGACCGATCAGGCCGCCCGGGACGGCGCCCGCGACGGCGCCGGAGGCGGCACCTTGCGCCGCCCCTTCCGCGGCTCCCGCGACGGCCGCCGCGGC
The DNA here is from genome assembly GCA_036557925.1 of Candidatus Limnocylindrales bacterium. Taxonomy (GTDB): domain Bacteria; phylum Chloroflexota; class Limnocylindria; order Limnocylindrales; family CSP1-4; genus CF-46. The sequence goes on from DATBGP010000108.1 coordinate 1,852, forward strand.
CGGCTGGGCGTTCGGCTGCCACTCCTCGGCCGGCTGCGGCCGTTGCGGCGAGAACTCCCGGAACTGGAGGATCTTCCGCTCGAACGGGCGGCTGAGCGACGGGTCCATGGCCTCGGCCTCGAGGAAGACCTCCTCGAGCTCCTCGCCGATCAGCTCGTCGCGTTCGATCAGCGCCCGGGCCACGTAGTGGACCGCGGTCATCTTCTGGAGGAGGAGTCGCTCGGTCTCCGCGTAGAGCTGGTCGAGGAGCTCGTTCGCCGCGGTGACGTAGGGCGGCGGCGGCAGCTGGCCGGGCGCCAGCGGGACCACCATCCTCGTCGGGCCCATCGCCCACTGCGAGACGTAGTAGATGGCCCGCTGCGTGGCGCCCGCGAGGTCCGACGACGGACCGGTCGAGAGGTCCTTCAGGTAGCGGGTCTCGATCACGTGGCCGGCGAGCGCGACCATGATCCAGGACTCGATCGACCGGCGGAACATCGACGTCCGCTCTTCCTTCGGCTTCGGCACCACCATGCCGAGGGCGTGGCCGCGGCGGATGATCGTCGCCTTCGAGATCCGTGACTCGGTCAGGACGTACCGGGCGACGGCCGCGTGGGCGGCCTCGTGGTACGCCGTCTTGCGCCGGTCGTCACGGTGCCACGACCGGATCGGCTGCTTGATGCCGTCGGACCGCTCGTCGGCCGCCGACAGCCAGTCCTTGTAGTTGAGCTGCTCGCGGCCCTCGTTGTGGGCGTGGATCAGCGCCTCGTTGATCACGGTCTTGATGAGGATCGGGGTCCAGTACATCGAGTCCGTGACCATCATGTCGATGTCGAGGTCCGGGTCGTGGGCCTTCTTCGACAGGTAGAAGTTGATGATGTCGCGGCGGCCGTCGGCGTCCGGCGGGTGGACCTCGATGATCCGGTCGAGGCGGCCCGGTCGGACCAGCGCCTGGTCGAGGACCTCGGGCCGGTTCGTCGCGCCGATCACGAAGATCAGCGGCCGGTTCTTCACCGGGCCCCGGATGAGCCCCAGCCAGCGGAGCGCCTTGTAGCGCCAGCGGTCCTCGATGTGCTCGGTCAGCGAGTCCATCTGGTTCAGGAGGGCGTTCAGGCCCTGCGACCCGCCGCCCATCCCGCCCATCATCCCGCCGCCCAGGCCGAGGCCCATCCCGCCGCCCTGGCCGCCACGCGACATGCCGATGGCGTCGAGCTCGTCGAGGAAGACGATGCACGCGCCGCGCCGGCCGGGCTCGGCGTACTTCCGGGCGAGCCCGCGGGCGTCGCGGAAGAGCTTCATGACCATGAGCTGGCTCGTGCCGATGAAGGCGCCCTGGAGCGAGCTGGCGTCGAGGTAGACGAACGGCAGCTTGGCTTCCGACGCGATGCAGCTGGCGAGGAACGTCTTGCCGGTGCCGGGGCCGCCCGAGAGGAGCAGGCCCTTCGGCATCTCGCCGCCGCGGATCTCGAACTCCTTGACGCCGCGGAGGATCGCGACGGTGCTCCGGGCGTGGTCGAGGAGGTCAGGCTGGCCGCGATAGCTGTCGAAGTTGACGCCGATCTGGACGTCGTCGGGGGTCACGACGTACTTCCTCGGCCGCGACAGCCAGTAGAACATCATGAAGAACTGGGCGCCGATGAAGACGACGGCGAACGACAGCTGGACCGCGAACGCCGGCAGCAGGCCGAGCAGGCTGACCGCGATGTCGATCACGCCCCGGAACGAGTTCTGGAGGACGAGGATCGTCAGGATCGACAGGAGGATGACGAACCGGATCCGGTTCTTCTCCAGGAAGTAGGTCGTGCCGGTGGCGGCGTTGCGGATGCGGATCACGGCGTTCCTCCTCGGGCTCCTCCGCGCTCAGCGGAAGTCCGTGATTTGTCCATCGTGCATGTGGACGACGAGGTTGAAGGCGACGTACTGGCCCGACAGGTCCTGGCCCTGGATCAGGATCTCGGTCGCGCTGTCGGAGCCGCTGGTGTAGGTCGACAGGGCGCCGGCCGCGCCGATGTCGGCGATGCCCTCGGCCGCGAGCTCGCCCGCGAGGAGCCGGTACGGGTCGGCCGGGACGACGAGCTGGACCGAGGCCATGTTGTCCGAGCGGAGGGCCGTCAGGAGGGACTGGATCTGGGGCGGGACCGTGTCGGTCGTGTTCTTCTCGGTGACGACCGGCGGCGGTACGGCCGCGGCATGGATCGCGACGTTCTGGCGGTTCCAGGCGGCCGCGCCGAGGACGATGCCGCCGATGAACAGCACGATCAGCATCACGGGCCGGCTCGCGGCGAGGGTGCCGGACTTCGCCCGGGTGCCCGCCCGGCGGATGCGGCTGGGGCCGGCAGGAGCCGGCGCGACGGCGGGACCCGCGACCCCGACGGCGGCTGCGGGCAGTGCGGCTGCCGGGAGCGCGGCCCCGGCCGTCGCCGCGGCGGGCGTGCCGTAGGCGGTGTCGTGATCGGACGGCACCCAGCCCGCCGCGGTCGAGGCGGGCAGGCCGGCGCGGGCCCAGCTCGAGGCGGTCGTCGCCGGGGCGCCGGATTCGGGAGCGACCGAGGACGCCGCGGCGGCGTCGGCGGCGGCAGGCGGGAGGAGCGGCGCGGCGGGCTCGGGCGGCGGC
>DATBGP010000109.1:0-2400 GCA_036557925.1 Candidatus Limnocylindrales bacterium
TCCCGACCCACGACTGGGCCTGCTCGCCGAGGCCGCCCGCCTGGAGCTTCTGCAGGAGCCCGTCGACCCCGCCCGATTCGTCGATCAGCTGCTGGACCCCGGCGACCGCCTTCGTGGGATCGGCCGGCACGCCATCCGCGCCACCCGTCAGGGAGGCGAGGAGGTTCGAGACGTCCATGGTGGTTCCCCCTGTGCGTCCGGAGCTCGTCGAACCGATTGTGAGCGCAACCCGACGACCTGTTGCCGGCGCCGACCCCCCGGTCCGCTATCGTCGGTCGAGCTCGCGCTTCTTGGTCGCCTCGGCCTTGGTCGCCGCGTTTTCCTGGTCTGCCGCCGGCGGCTTCGCGGCCGCTTGTGCGGCGCCCTGCGTCTCCGGTTCCGCGAGCGGCCACTCCCAGGTCTTCAGGCGGCGCAGCAGGCGCCGGCCCGTCAGGTCCAGGTGGATCGGCGTGATCGCGATCCGGCGATGGACGACGGCATGGAAGTCCGTGCCCGGGACGGCGAGCCCCGACGGCGGCGGGCCGCCGATCCAGAAATACGGGATGCCGCGCGGGTCCTGGCGCTCCACGAGCTGGTCCTGGTAGACGCGCCGGCCGAGGCGGGTCACCTCGACCCCCTCGTACTCCTCGATCGACACCGCCGGGACGTTCACGTTGATCAGCTCGCCCCGCGACAGGCCGTGCTCGAGGATGTTCCGGGCGACGACGGTCGCGGCCGCGGCGGCGAGGGAGAAGTCGGGATGCTCGTAGTACTCCTGCGAGATCGCGAACGCCGGGCAGCTGTTGATCACCGCCTCCATCGCCGCGCTCACCGTTCCCGAATACGTGATGTCGTCGCCGAGGTTCGCCCCGTAGTTGATGCCCGACGCCACGAGGTCGAACCCGTGCCCGAAGTAGCCGAGGAAGGCGATGCTCACCGCGTCGGTCGGACTGCCGTCCACGGAGTAGCCGATGGACCCGTCGGCGAGCGTCCGCTCCCGGATCCGGAGCGGCCGCATGAGGGTCTTCTGGTGGCCGACCGCGCTCTGGTTCGTGTCCGGCGCGACGACGGTCGTGTCGCCGATCGGGTCCAGCGCCTGCTTGAGCGCGAGGAGCCCGCGCGACTCGACCCCGTCGTCATTCGTGATCAGGATCTTCGGCCGGGTGGACCAGTCGCGGAGGGGCCCCGGCGAGGGCCGGAGCGCCCGTGGACCACCCCGCTCGGCGCCACCGGCGACGGGCTCGCCGCGCTCCTTGTCCAGGTCGCGCCGCTCGGTCCGGGCGCGCTCCCGGGTCATGTCCGGCTGGTCGCCCTCGCCCTCGCCCTCCGGCGCCTGGTCGGACGCGCGACGCTTCGGCCGGCCGGCCTCGTCCGTCACGCCGTCAGGCCGTCACGTCGGGGTCGATCCCCGGCACCGGCTCGCTCGGGACCCGCACCTTCCGGCCCTCGCGCGCCTCGACCCGCGCGGCGGCCCGCTCCGCCACCGGCGCGGAGTCGCGCGTCATCGCGAGGTAGTAGAAGAAGAACGCCGAGAGGACCGCCGCGATCGGGATCCCGAAGATCGCCCCGGTCACGCCGGCGATCTTCGACCCGATGAGCACCGACCCGAGGACCACGATCGGGTGGATGCCGACGGAGTTCTGCATGAGCCGCGGCTGGAGGACGTTCATCACGATCAGCCAGCCGATGCCCATGAACACGAATGCGAGGACCCAGGGCTTGTCCGGGGTGAGGATCGCGACGATCACCGGCGGGGCCCAGGCGACGAACGGACCGAAGAACGGGATCGCCATCAGCACGCCTGCGGTCGCGCTCGTGATCCCGACGTAGGGGAGGGTCAGCACCGCGCTCGTGACGATCGCGACGGCCGCGTAGACGATGCCGAGGATCGCCTGGCCCCGGAGGAAGCCGCCGAACGACCGCGAGACGCTCCGTTCGAGGAGCCGCGCCTCGTCCTTGCGGGCGGGCGGGACGATCCGGAAGAGGAACGACATGATCGCGTCGCGGTCCACGACCATGTACAGCGAGAGGATCAGGACGAGGACGAGGCTCCCGAGCGCCCCGACGCTCGCCACCGCGACCGACTGGAGCGGCCCGGCCAGCTCCGCGGCGTAGCCCCGCAGGTTGTCCAGGAAGCTCTCCGCCTGGACGACGAGGTTGACCTGGTCGAACCCGAGCGAGCTCAGCCAGTCCTGCCACGGGGCGAGGATGCTGGGCAGCTGCTGTCGCAGCGTCGGAACGCCCGCGATGAACGACGTGATCGACTGGGCAAGGGCGCCCGCGATCAGGACGACCACGAGGATGATCGCCGCCACGAGGAGGATGTAGACGACGAACACCGCGCCGACCCGGGGCAGGAACGGCACGAGCCGGGTCAGGGCGGCGACGACCGGGCTGAGGATGAACGCCAGGAGCCAGGCG
>DATBGP010000110.1:0-5629 GCA_036557925.1 Candidatus Limnocylindrales bacterium
CGATCAGTGGCCGTACCGACAGGTCACGCTCCCGGGCGGGACCTCGGACGATCAGCCTTCGTCGGTCGTCTCTTCGTCCACGACCCGCCGTGGCTTCCGTTCCTTCCGGATCAGCTCCGCCTGCATCGGCGGCGGCTCCGACAGGGACGTCAGCTTCGGCTGGCCCGACTTGTCCTTGGGCTTCTTCTTCGCTTCGCGGTGGGGACGATCTCGCGAACCCATCCTTGTTCCTCCGCGTAGGGACGCAGGCTACCGAACGGCCATTCACGCGGACTGCTCCGCGGCTTCACTGCGGCTTATCCGCCCCGCTCGCAGGGCGAGGTCCGGCAGGTCTCGGGCCAGTGTACCGGCCCGGATCGCGGCGCGGACCCTGGCCAGGAAGTCCAGCGTGAAGGTCAGGTTGTGACACGTCGCGAGCCGATACGCGAGGAGCTCGTTCGCCCGCAGCAGGTGGGCCAGGTAGGCCCGCGAGAACGAGCGGCAGAGGAGGCACGGGCAGTCGGCCTGGACCGGCTCCGGGTCGTCGAGGAAGCGCTGGTTCCGGAGGTTCAGCCGGCCGCCCGGCACCCACAGCTGGCCGTTCCGAGCGACGCGCGCCGGCAGCACCGAGTCGAACAGGTCCACGCCGCGGTGGACGGCGTCCAGCAGGTCGGCCGGCGATCCGAGCCCCATCAGGTAGCGCGGCCGGGGGTCATCCGCGAGGAGCGGGATCGCGACGTCGAGCGCCGCGCCGCGCTGGATCGGCGTCTCGTCGCCGGCGAGGCCGCCGATGCAGATCCCGTCGAACGGCAGCGAGGCGACGAACGCGGTGCTCTCGGCCCGGAGGTCCGGCTCGAGGCCGCCCTGGACGATCCCGAACAGCGCCTGGTCCTCGCGATGGTGCGCGGCCAGGGATCGCTCCGCCCAGCGATGGGTCCGGGCGGTCGCGTCGGCGACCACGGCCCGCGGCGACGACGGGAACACCGGCTGGTCGAAGGCGACCGCGACGTCCGAGCCCAGCGCCTCCTGGACGGCGATCGCGACCTCCGGCGTGAACCGGTGGGTCGAGCCGTCGAGATGGCTGCGGAACGTGACCCCGTCCTCGTCGACGACCCGCAGGTCGCCGAGGGACACGACCTGGAAGCCGCCGCTGTCGGTGAGGATCGGGCCGTCCCAGGCCATGAACCGGTGGAGCCCGCCGAGCCGCGCGATCCGCTCGTGGCCGGGCCGGAGGTAGAGGTGGTACGTGTTGGCGAGGATGATCGAGGCGCCGACCTCCCGGATGTCGTCGGGATGGAGGGCCTTCACCGTCGCGTTCGTCCCGACGGGCATGAACTGCGGCGTCTCGACCACCCCGTGCGGCAGCTCCAGGCGGCCGAGCCGGGCCCGCGTGGAGCCGTCCACCGGCGGCGGCGTCGTGACGGTGAACCGAGCGGCGCGCGTCATCTCAGCGGCGGGTCAGCAGGCTGAGCACGACGGACGCCACGATCGACACCACGAGCATCGTCCCGAGCGGGATGAAGATCGTGACGTTCTCGCCCTTCAGCGTGATGTCGCCCGGCAGGTGGCCGAGGATCGGGATCCGCGACCCGAACACCATCACGACGCCGACGGCCGCAGTCACCAGCCCGACGACGATCAGGACCCGGCCGAACGGTTCGAGCCCGTCCATCTCAGGCCCTCGGGAGGTCGTCCCAGAGCGCCGGCATCTCCGGCTCTGCGCGGCGCGGCGGCGGGATCTCGTAGCCGAGCCTGGCGAGATGGGCCCGGGCGGCCTCGGTCGCGATCCGGCCCTGCGGGGTCCGATCGATGAAGCCGAGCCGGAGCAGGAACGGCTCGTAGACGTCCTCGATCGTCTCGACCTCTTCGGCGAGCACGGCCGCCAGCGCCTGGACGCCGACCGGGCCCGAGGCGAACTTCTGGATGATCGCGGCGAGCAGCTTTCGATCGGTCGAATCGAGGCCCTCGTCGTCGATCTCCATCTGGCGCATCGCGGCGGTCGCGGTGGCCTCGTCGACCCGGCCGTCGCCATGCACCTGGGCGTGGTCCCGGGTCCGCTTCAGGAGCCGGTTGACGATCCGGGGCGTGCCCCGGCCGCGGCGGGCGATCGCCCGCTCCGCGCCGTCGTCGATCTCGACCTCGAGGATGCGGGCGGACCGGTCGACGATCGCGGCGAGGTCCGGCTCGTCGTAGAAGTCGAGCCGGTAGCTCGCGCCGAACCGGTCGCGGAGCGGCGAGCTGATCCGGCCGGCCCGGGTGGTCGCGCCGACGACCGTGAAGGGCTTCAGGCTCAGCCGCAGGCTGCGCGCGCTGGGACCCTTGCCGATCATCACGTCCAGGGCGTAGTCCTCCATCGCGGGATAGAGGATCTCCTCGACCGCCCGGTTGAGGCGATGGATCTCGTCGATGAAGAGGACGTCCCGCTCGTCGAGCGCGGTGAGGATCGCGGCGAGGTCACCGGCCCGCTCGATCGCCGGACCGCTCGTGTAGCGGACGTTGACGCCGAGCTCTCGGGCGATGATCGTCGCCAGGGTCGTCTTGCCGAGACCCGGCGGCCCGTAGAGGAGGACGTGGTCCGCGGCCTCTCCCCTGCCCTTCGCCGCAGCCAGCAGCACCGAGAGATTGGCCTTGACCTCGCGCTGGCCGATGTACTCGTCGAGCGTCCTTGGCCGGAGGGCGCCCTCCACGACGCGATCCGCGTCGTCGACCAGGTCCGGGGCGAGGAGCCGCGAGAGGTCGTCGTCCATCTTGAGGAGCGTACCACGATCCGGGGGCAATTCGCACGGATGTTCGAAGCCACGCGCTCCGCGACCAGGCTCCGGCCGATGGCTGTCGGCGCATCGCAGCGGCGCCGGCGCGACCGGGAGCGCGAATGCCGATGCTCCCACTGCCATCGCGCGCACGGGTGCCCGCACGCATCGGCGTGTCCCGCCCGGCGCCGCCTGCGGTCGCCTACTCCCGGAGCAGGCTCCGCAGCGCGGCCTTCACGCGGTCCTCGAGGGTGCCGCCGATCGTCGGGTCCGCCAGCGCCACGCGCGACGCCTCGCGCGCCTCCGCCAGCGAGTAGCCCAGCGCCTGCAGCGCCGCAACGACCTCGCTCTCGGCGGCGCCGACCCCCGCGACCCCGCCCGGCGCCGCGGACGCCGCGATCCCCGCTGCGGCGACCTTCTCCTTCAGCTCGAAGATGATCCGGTCCGCCAGCTTCTTGCCCACGCCGGGGATCGCGACGAGGACGGCCTGGTCCTGGGCCATGATCGCGAGCTGGAGGTCCGGCGTCGGCCGCGAGCCCACGATCGCGAGGGCGACCTTCGGGCCGACCCCGGTGACGGTCAGCAGGAGCGTGAAGAACCCGAGGTCCTCGGCGGTCCGGAACCCGTAGAGCGCCTGCTGGTCCTCGCGGACGAGGTGGTAGGTGTGGAGCTTCAGCGTGGCGCCCGGCTGGGCCGTCGAGAGGATCGCCGGCGACGCGAACACCTGGTAGCCGATCCCGCCGACCTCGAGCACGAGCGAGTCGAACGCGACCGCGCCGACGCGACCCTCGACCGACGCGATCACCGGCGGCTCACGTCAGGAGGCCGAGGCCTTGCTCGGGCGCTTCTCCTTCGTCTCGCGGGCGAGCGCCTCGCGCACGGCCCGCTCGTAGGGCGAGGCGCCGCGCTCGATCGGGGCGAACGCCCCGCGATCCAGCACCCCGGCGCCGGCCGGCCGCGACGACCGACCCACCTGACCGAGTCCGTTCGCGATGCAGACCGCGATCGCGAGGGCGTCGGCGGCGTCGTCGGGAGTGGGTCGCGCGGACATCCCCAGCACGAGCTGGACCATCCGCGAGACCTGCTCCTTGTCCGCCGCGCCGTAGCCGGCGACCGCGGATTTCACCTCGTTCGGCGTGGCCTCGCGAACGGGTCGCCGGGCCTGGGCCGCCGCGAGGAGCACGACGCCCCGGGCGTGGCCGACGGCCATCGCCGTCTGGGCGTTCCGCGAGAAGTACAGCCGCTCCACCGCGACGACCGCCGGCTCGTGGGTCACGATCAGCTCCTCGACGCAGTCGTGGATCGCGACGAGCCGATCGCCGAGCGTCTGGTCCGGGGTCGTCTCGAAGCAGCCCCAGTCGACCGCGCGCAGCCGATCGCCGTGCCGTTCGACGATTCCGTAGCCCATGGCCGCGGTCCCCGGGTCGATCCCGAGGATGATCATGCAGCGACCCCCTGGACCTTCGACCCGGGGGCCCGCCTCACCCGGCGACCTCGGCGAAGACGTCCTCGGGGATGTCGAAGTTGGCGGTGACGCGCTGGACGTCGTCGAGGTCCTCGAGGAGCTCGACGAGCCGGAGCGCCTGGCGGGCCTTGGCCGAGTCCAGCTCGACGGTCTGCTTCGCGATCATGGCGCTCTCGGCCGATTCGACCGGGACGCCTGCGCCCTCCAGCGCCTTGCGGACGTTCTCGAGGGAGCCCGGCTCCGTGTAGATCTCGATGGCCTCGTCCGCGTCCGTGTCGACGTCCTCGGCGCCCGCGTCAATCGCCGTCAGGGCCACCTCGTCCGCGTCGACGGATCCTTCGCGGTTGATCGTGATGAGCCCGCGCGGCTCGAACTGCCAGGCCACCGCGCCGGAGCCCGCCAGCTGGCCGCCCGTCTTCGTGAAGATCGATCGGACCTCGGCCGCCGTCCGGTTCCGGTTGTCCGTCGCCGCCTCGACGAGGACGGCCACCCCGCCCGGCCCGTAGCCCTCGTAGACGATCTCCTCGAACTGCTCGCCGTCGCCGCCGCCGGTCGCCTTCTCGATGGTCCGCTTGATGTTGTCCGCCGGCATGTTGACCGAGCGGGCCTTCTCGATCGCGAGGCGGAGCCGGTAGTTGGCGTCCGGGTCGCCGCCACCCTGGCGCGCCGCGACGGAGATCTCGCGGGCGACCTTCGTGAACAGGGCGCCCCGTTTCGCGTCGTTCGCGCCCTTCTGGCGCTTGATCGTGGACCACTTGGAATGACCGGACATCGCGGGCGGGAGTATAGCCGACTAGAATGGCCGGACCCGCGCTCGAGGGGCCTCCGGAACGGCCGTCGAGGTCGCCGTCCCCGGACCCCGGATCCGAGCCTCCGCCCATCGTTCGTGCAGCCGCGAGGTCCGTCCGCCGATGACGATGAAGAGCGTCGATCCTGCCCACCTCCGAAGCGTCGTCCTGGCCGGCCACGCCGGCAGCGGCAAGACGACGCTGGCCGAGCAGCTCCTCTTTCGAGCCGGCGCGATCCCACGGCTCGGCAAGGTCGACGACGGCACCGCCCACCTCGATTTCGAGCCCGAGGAGCAGAAGCGCAAGGAGTCGCTGAGCCTCTCGGTCGCCACGTTCGAGCACGACGCGACACGGATCACGCTCGTCGACACGCCCGGCTATCCGGACTTCGTCGCGGAGGTCATCTCGGGCTTCGCGGCGGCGGACGGAGCGCTGTTCGTCATGGATGCCGCGGGCGGCGTCGAGGCCGGGCTGGAGAACGCGGTCGCCCTGGGTCGGTCCACGGGCCGTGCGGCGTGCTTCTTCCTGAACCGCTGCGACAAGGAGAACGCCGATCCGTCGGCGGCGCTCGACGCGCTCCGCACCCGGTTCGGCAACAAGATCGCGCCGCTCCACCTCGCGATCGGCAAGGGCGAGCACTTCACCGG
>DATBGP010000111.1:0-7451 GCA_036557925.1 Candidatus Limnocylindrales bacterium
CCGGCACGCTCCGAGACTCCGAATCACCGCACCGGACCGCATGATCCCCGCGATCCCGCGGACCCTCCAGCGCCCGGAAGGAGACCCATGGCCCGTTTCCGCGACCTTGTCGCACCGAAGACGACGGTCCACGCCCACTGCGATCTGCCGTGCGGCGTGTACGACCCCGAGCAGGCCCGGATCGAGGCCGAGTCCTGCTACAAGATCATCGAGAAGATGGGCGCCAACAGCGACCCGACCTTCACCGCCCGGGCGATCGGGATCAAGGAGGAGCGGGCCGACCTGGCCAAGCACCATCTCGACGTGCTGTGGCACGACTACTTCAAGCCGGAGCACCTCGAGAAGGTCCCGAACCTCCACGAGCTCTTCTGGAACGCCACCAAGCAGGTCAGCAAGGTCAAGGCGAGCACGGACATCGCCGACGCGAAGAAGCTGCTCGACATGATCGACGAGATCGATGCCGCATGGAAGGCGACGGGCGGCGAGGAGAAGACCCGGGTTGCCGGCCGACCCTCCTGAGACCGACCCCACGACCGAACCGGAGCCCCGCCGCGAGGCGGGGCTCCGTCGCATCCGCAGCGCGACCCGGCGCGCTCCGCTCCGGCAGCGGATCCGCGGACCCTGGCGGGTCGCGGTCAGCGAGCGGTCGATGACGCCGGCGATCGAGCCGGGCGACTGGCTCCTCGTGGATCCGACCGTCGCGCGCTGGCCGCGGCGCGGCTCGATCGTCGTGTTCCGCGAGCCCGACACGCACATCCTCGCGATCAAGCGCGTCGCCGCCGGGCCGGGCGACCGAGTGGAGCTGGATGCCGGGCACCTGGTCCTCTCCGCGGACGAGGCGTGGCTCCTCTCCGACGCTCCGCTGGCCACGCTCCTGGACGAGGGGTCCGGGGCGCCGATCGATTCGCGACGGTACGGACCCGTGACCATTGACGATCTCGTTGGCCGGGCCTGGTTCCGCTACGGTCCGGTCCGACGGCTGGGACGACTGCCCGGTCGCTGATGCGGGGAGCCCGCCGCTCCCGGAGGTCGCCCAATGCCTCGCCAGCCCGTCGCCCGCCTCCAGGGTCGGTCGTTCCCGGTCCTCGCGATCCTCGTCGCCAGCCTCATGGTCGCCGCATGCAGATCGGCCGCGCCCGCCGCGCCGACCGTCGCTCCCGTGGCCAGCCGGCCCGCCGCGACGAAGGCGCCGACCGTCGCGCCCCGCCCGCCGGCCAGTCGGGCGCCGTCCGCCGCGCCCTCGGACGACGTGGTCGCGAGCCTGCCGCGCAACGGCCGGATCGTCGTCGACGCCGCCGGCTACGCCGTGACGCTCCCGAAGAACTGGTTCCGCGTCGACCTCACACGGGCGGACCTCGAGCAGTTCGCCAAGGCCGGCAGCCAGGCGCTCGGCGCCGGCATGACCGACAAGCTGCTGGACCAGGTCAGCACCCTCGTGGCGTCCGGGATCTCGCTGTTCGCCTTCCGGTTCGCGGACAAGGAGGCGTCGGTCGGGACGAACCTGAACGTGATCAGCCTGCCGTCGCTCGGGATGGATCTCGACACCCTCGAAAGCCTGAATGTCGGCCAGCTCCAGGGGATCGTTGGCAAGGGCGTGAAGATCGCCCACGCCCGGGAGCAGCTCGCGGCCGGGGAGGCGATCCGGCTCGCCTACACGGTGCCGGGTTCCACGACGACGAACGGCCAGTCCGTCGCGCTCATCCAGCACCTCATCCTCGACGGCAACCGGCAGCTGATCATCACCTGCACCGCACCGAACGGGATCTCGAGGATCGCCGATGAGTGCGACGGGATGGCGAAGAGCGTCGAGTTCCTCTAGGTCCGGCCGAGCGCCGGACGGCCCGGAACCGGTGAGCCGACGCCGAGCGACGGATCGTCAGGCCGTCGCCGCGATCGCTCCGCCGAGCTGGATCCCGGCCGACCGGCAATCCTCGGCGAAGGCTGCCTGCGCCTCCTCGGTCGGCGACCAGCGCGTCGGGAAGGCGACGAGCCGATCCAGGCCGACCTCGGCGAGGCTCCCGATCAGGTCCACCCGCGCCTGACCGGCGTGGCGGACCTCCTCGTCGCGGACGTACTGCGAGAAGCGGAGGGTCGACGGGTCGCGGCCCTCGTCCTCGCAGCGACGCCGGATCTCGACCATCCGACCCGCGATCTCCTCGGGCGCGAGGAACACGTAGTTCAGCTCGTCGGCGTACCTGATCGCGTAGCCGGCCGTCCGCCGCTCGCCGTTGCCGCCGACGATCACCGGGATCCGCGGCTGCTGGATTCCCTTCGGCAGGTTGATCGCACCGCGGACGCGGGCGTGCCGGCCCTCGTACGTGGCCCGCCCAGGCCCGAACATCCGGGTGATCACCTCGAGCGCGTCGCCGAACGCGTCCATCCGTTCGCCGATCGGCGGGAAGCCGTACCCGTAGGCCTCCCACTCGTCTTCCTTCCAGCCCGCCCCGATCCCGAGCTCGAACCGTCCGCCGCTCACGACGTCCAGCGTCGAGCAGAGCTTCGCGGCGAGGGCCGGGTTCCGGAACCCGGCGCAGACGACCATGTGGCCGAGCCGGACGCGGCGGGTCAGCGCCGCCAGCGCGGACAGCACCGTGAACGATTCGAACGTCATCTCGTCGGTCGGTTCGGGCGTGGTCGTGAAGTGATCGAAGACCCAGAGCGACTCGAACCCGAGCTCCTCCGCCTGCGTCGCGAGCGCGACCGTCCGCTGCCAGGCCTCGGCCGGATCCCAGCCGTCGTACTCGTGCTTCCAGCCCTGCGGGGCCATCAGTCCGACTTGCATCCGTCGTCCTCCGTCGCGCCTCGGCGCCGCATCGCTCGTCACTGACGGATCCTCGTCGGATTCCGGAAACGGCGCCTTGCAGGGCGCCCGGGCGCCTATTCTCGGCCGATGACGACGTTCGACCCGACCGCACCCCTGCCCGCGGCGCCCGATCCCTGGGCCGAGCTGCCCGAGCCCTCCCCCCGCAGCGCACCGCCGTTCCACATGACGGACATGATCGCGGCCGAGCCTCACGTGGCCGACCGGCTGCTCGATCGGCTGGCCGATCCCGCGGGGCCGGCCGGGCGCCTGGCGGGCGCGATCGGCCAGGCGGCCACGAGCGGCGCGCCGATCGTCGTCACGGGCTGCGGCACCAGCGAGCACGCCGCCCAGGCGGTCGTCGAGATCCTTCGCGACGCGATCCGCGCGGCGGGCCTGCCCGCCGGCCCGGCATCGATCTCGTCGGCGCAGGCGTTCGAGCTGGCCCTCGAGCCGCCGTCCGGCGGCCTTTTGATCGGCGTCTCGCACGAAGGCGGCACGGCCGCGACGATCCGGGCGATGGAAGCGGCCGGCCAGCGTGGCGCCCGTGTCGGACTGCTCACCGGAAGCGCCCATTCGCCGGCCGGGTCGGCGGCCTCGTTGGAGCTCGTCGTCGAGACGGTCGAGATGGACCAGGGCTGGTGTCACACGATCGGCTACCTGTCGCCGATCCTCGCCGCGGTCGCGGTGGGCGAGCATCTCCGCGGCGAGGAGGTCGACGTCGACGCGATCGTCGACCTGCTCGCGGACGGCGCCGCCGACGAAACCGGCGCGGAGTGGATCGCGGCGCAGCTGGGCACGGCCGCGACGATCCTGACGATCGCCTCCGGATCGGATCGACCGGCGGCCCGCGAGCTCGCGCTGAAGATCGAGGAGGCGGCCTGGATCCCGACGACGATGCGGGACCTCGAGACGTTCCTCCACGGTCACCTGCCCGCCACGGATGCGTCCACGGGGCTCGTGCTGCTCCTGACGGATCGCGAGGCGCGCGACGAGCGGATCGCCCGCGCCCGGGGCGCCCTGGCGGCCGCGCGCGTGATCGGGCTGCGGACGGCGGCGATCCTCTCGAGCGACGTCGACGCCGAGCTGCCGGCCGACCTGACGCCGGCCGGTCGGCTGGTCGTCGACGAGGTGCCGGAGCTGCCGGCGCCCATCGCCGCCCTCGTCGGAACGACGACGCCGCTCCAGCTGCTGACGGAGCGGGTCGCCCGCGCCCGCGGCACGAACCCGGACCTGATCCGCCGCGACGACCCGGTCTACAGGTCCGCCGCCGAGGCCGCCGGCTGAGCCGATCTGCCGCGCGTCAGAACAGGACCTCGGCCATCAGGTCGATCATCTCGAGGTCGCGCGGCAGGAAGTCCTGGAGCATCAGCCGCTCGGCGCCTGCGTCCGCGAACCGTCGGACCATCGCCCGGGCCTGGTCCGGCGTCCCGAGCACCCAGCGGGGCTCGCGGGCGTCGAACCAGTCGTCGCCGCCCGCCTCGGTGCCGAACGCGGCGAGGAGATCGTCCTTGCGCCGCTGCAGCTCCGCCTCGTCGCGGCCGATGAGCACTCCGGCCATCACCGACCGGCCGATCGACCGCGGGTCGCGGCCGATCGCCGCGCACGCCGCGTCCAGCGCGGCGTACTTCTCGACCGCCTTCTCGGGCGAGGACGAGGACAGGTTGAACTCGTCGGCGTAGCGGGCGGCGATCCGGAGGCCGCGCGGCGAGCCCTCGCCGCCGGCCAGCAGCCGAGGCCGGGCGGCGCCGTTGGGCCCCTTCGGCCGCCCCGGCCGATCGATCGGCTTCGGATGGAAGTTCGCGTCGCGAATCGTGACGTGCGCTCCATCGAACGACCAGCCGTCCGGCTCCCCCCACAGGCCGCGGAGGACCGCGAAGTGCTCCTCGAGGATGTCGCCACGCTCCTTGATCTCCGGGAACGGGAGGCCGAGCTGGGCGTGCTCCTCCTCGTTCCAGCCGGCACCGAGGCCGAACTCGACCCTGCCGCCGCTCATCTCGTCGACCGTGGTTGCGACCTTCGCGAGGTTGCCGATCGTCCGGAAGGTCACCGGCGAGACGAGCGTCCCGAGCGTGATCCGGCTCGTCTCGCGGGCGAGGCCTGCGAGCACGGCCCAGGCGTCGGTCGTCGGCTGCCCCGACGGTCCCGGGAAGCTCTGGTAGTGGTCCGAGCGGAAGAACGACTCGAACCCGGCCGCCTCGGCGCGTCGAACGATCGCGAGCTGCTCGTCATAGGTCAGGCCCTGCTGGGGCTCGATCATCAGCGCGAAGCGCATCCACGTCCTCCCTGGCTGCCCCGTCCGGTCCGGAGATGGTCGCGTTCGACCGAATGTTCGGGGTTGACGCGATCATTGACGAGGTCTAGATTATTCACGGCATGCGAACGATTCAGCCGGACACCGGCTCTCCCATCGGCACGACCTCACGCCCGGCGCGCACCCGCACGCGTCGGGCTTCGGCGTCCGGCGCGGACGAGCAGGTGATCGACGCGATCGTGGCCGACCTCCACCAGATGATCGGGAGCCTGCGCTGCGCGGGCACCGGCCGGATGGTGAAGGCGGGCATCAGCATGACCCACCTCCACATTCTGTGGGTTCTCGAGCACCACGGCGACCTCACGATGAGCCGGCTCGCGGACCTGCTGGACGTGTCGCTCAGCAACGCCACCGGTCTGATCGACCGGATGGAGGAGCGAGGGCTCGTGGAGCGTGTCCGCGTCCCGACCGACCGCCGGATCGTCCTGGTCCGGGCGTCGGCCGAGGGAGGCCGGATCCGCGACGAGATCGAGGCCCTGAAGCAGGACCGGATGCGTTCGGTCCTGGCCCGTATCGAGCCGGAGAAGCTCGGTCGGATCCTCGGCGCGGTCGGCGATCTGCGGACCGCCGTCGTCGACGAGATCGGCGAGGACCACCTCGTCGAGCACGTCCACCACTGACCTCGGCCGCCCGCCGCCACCGGCACCGCGACCCCAAGGAGGAAGGAACCTCGGATGGAATCGTTCCCGGCTGAAGCCGGATACACCCCGAGCCTGGAAGACGATCCAGCGCTCGGACTGAGCCACCGGGCGAAGCTGGAAGTCCTCTTCGCCGTGATGCTCGGGCTGTTCCTCGGCGCCCTCGACCAGACGATCGTCGGGCCGGCGCTCCCCACGATCGTCACGCAGCTCAACGGCAACGACCTCTACGTCTGGGTCGTGACGAGCTACCTGCTGACCAGCACGATCAGCGTCCCGTTCTGGGGCAAGCTGAGCGACCTCTACGGCCGCAAGCCGATGTTCATCATCGGCATCGTCATCTTCCTGGTCGGATCGGCGCTCTCCGGCCTGTCGCAGAACATGGGCCAGCTGATCCTCTTCCGGGGCATCCAGGGCATTGGCGCCGGTGCGTTGTTCCCGATCGCGCTCGCGATCATCGGCGACCTGTTCAGCCCCGCCGAGCGCGGCAAGTACCAGGGCCTGTTCGGTGCCGTGTTCGGCGTCGCGTTCGTCGCCGGCCCGCTCATCGGCGGCTGGCTGACCGAGAACATCAGCTGGCACTGGATCTTCTACGTCAACATCCCGATCGGGATCGTCTCGCTGTTCGTCATCGGCCGGCTCCTGCCGACCGTCCGGAACAAGCGGGCCGAGCGCAACTTCGACATCCTCGGCGGGGTGATCTTCACGATCGCCACGACGCTGCTCCTGATCGGCCTGACCGAGAAGGGCCTGATCAACTCGGCCACCAACGCGCTCTACGACTGGACCGATTGGCAGGTCGGCGGGCTGATCCTCGCGGGCTTCGTGGGCTACCTGGCCTTCATCTGGGCGGAGACCCGGGCGAAGGAGCCGATCGTCCCGCTGCACCTGTTCCGCAACCGGACGTACGCCTCGTCGATGATCTCGACGTTCTTCGCGGCCTTCGCGTTCTTCGGGGCAATCGTCTTCCTGCCGCGCTGGTTCCAGATCGTCCAGGGCTTCAGCCCGACGAACTCCGGCCTCGCGGCCCTGCCGCTCGTCGTGGGCCTGATCGGCAGCTCGATCGGCTCCGGCCTGATCGTCGCCCGAACGGGTCGCTACAAGTGGCTCCTCGTCGGCGCCATCTCGCTGATGGCCGTCGCGATGCTGCTCATGACCCAGCTCCGGGCCGACACGCCGGTCCCGGTCGTCTGGCTCTGGATGTTCATCGCCGGTCTCGGCGTGGGCCCGACGTTCGCGGTCTTCACGCTCGTCGTCCAGAACGCGGTGCCGTTCCAGTTCCTCGGCGTCGCGACCTCGAACCTGACGTTCTTCCGCCAGATCGGCGGCTCGGTGGCGCTCGCCATCGTGGGCACGATCTTCAGCACCGAGATCGTCAAGCAGCTTCCCGTCCAGGTCGGCGCCTCCGGGATGTCCCCGGCGTCGCTCGGCCAGATCGGCCAGGCAGCCCAGTCGGGGCACCTGGACTTCAACCAGCTCATCGGGACGGGCGACCTGGCCACCAAGGTCCAGGCGGCCTTCCCCACGATGCCCGTCGATGACGTCACGAGGTTCGTGAGCAGCGTGCTGTCCGCGTTCAGCCTCGCGGTGTCCCAGACGTTCTGGATCGGCGTCGTCGGTGCGGTTCTCGCCGTGCTCGCGGCCATCGGGATGAAGGAGCTGGCCCTCAGCCAGCACTCCCCGGCCCAGGCTGCGGCGG
>DATBGP010000112.1:0-13319 GCA_036557925.1 Candidatus Limnocylindrales bacterium
ACGGCGACGGACGTATCGAGCCCGCCCGAGTAGGCGAGGACGACCTTCTTCATGGGATTCGGTTCTCCAGGGCGGTGGAACGGATGGCGTCGAACCGATCGCGCCAGGCGAGGAGGCGCGGCTCATCGGCGAACAGGACGAGGAGCGTATTGTCGCCAGCCAGCGTCCCTTCCTGCTCCGTGAGGGACGATTCGTCGATCGCCTGGGCGATGACGCTGGCGGTGCCGGGCGAGCCGGTGACGAGGAGGATCAGGCCGCTTCGTCCGATCGTGACCGGGATGTCCGCAAGGATCCGGCGGAGACGCTCGTCGGACGCTCGGTCGGAGGTGCCGTAGGCGCCGGCCGTCTCGGAGGCCGCGGTGCCCGGGACGAGCGACTCGGGGGCGACGTAGACCGGGCCGGCTGCCCGCGGGACCTTCACGAGGCCGAGCTCGGCGATGTCCCGGCTGACGGTCGCCTGCGTGACGGCGAAGCCGCGCGCGTTCAACCGATCGACCAGCTCCTGCTGGCTGCCGATCGACTCGTCCGCGACGAGGTCCCGGATCAGTCGCTGGCGCTCCCGCTTGGAGCCGGGATTGAGCCCGTCGCTCCGGGACGCATCCGCCCGGCGCCGCGCGGCGACGTGGACGGCCGAGCCGGCATCGGCCGCCGCCTGCATGGTCGCGTGTCGCCCCTGCACGTCAGGCCGCTCCGACGGCGGACCGGCCCGCCGTGATCCGGGTCCCGAACGTCGGGTCGTCGAGCGCTCGCTCCAGGGCGCCCGCCGCCGCGGAGTCCGCGATGATCGCCTCCGACCCCTCCCAGGCGAGGGCGGCGAGCGCCGCGCGGACCTTCGGGACCATGCCGCCGCCGATCACGCCGCTCTCGATCAGCGTCTCCGCCTCGCCCGCGGTCAGCGTGTCGAGCCGGCGGCCGTCGCCGTCGCGGATCCCGTCGACGTCCGTCAGGAGGACGAGCTGGCGGGCACCGAGCCCGGCAGCGATGCCGGCCGCCGCGTCGTCGGCGTTCACGTTGCAGACGATCCCGTCCTCGTCCCGAGCCAGCGGGGCGACCACCGGCACCTGGTCGGCGACGAGGATCGCGTCGATGAGGTCGCGTCGCAGGCCCACGACATGGGCGACGAGGCCGACTCCCGGCACCCGTTCGCTCACGAGGAGCCCACCGTCGACGCCGGACAGTCCGACCGCGTCCACGCCCCGATCGCGCAGCGCCGCGACGAGCTCGCTGTTCACGACGCCGCGGAGGACGGCCGCCGCGACCTCGAGGGCGGCCTGGTCCGTGACGCGCAGCCCGTTCTCGAACGTCGACTGCACGCCCATCCGGTCGAGCCACTCGGTGATCCGCTTGCCGCCGCCGTGGACGAGGACGACCGGCCGGCGACGCCCGACCGCGGCGACCTCGTCGAGGACCTGCGCCTGGTCCTGGATCGTCGTCCCGCCGAGCTTGACCACGAGGATCTCGGACATCAGGTCGTGTACTCCGAGTTCTCGATCACGTATTCCTGCGTCAGGTCGCAGCCGAACGCCTCGCCGGTGCCCTCGCCGAGGCCGAGGTCGACCCGGAGCAGGAGCTCCGGCCCGGTCATGGCCGCCCGGGCGGCGTCCCGGTCGAACACGCTCGGGCCTCCGGCGGGGCCGTCGAACACGAGATGGCCCGCGATGGCGATCCGGAGCCGCGCGGGATCGATCGTGGCCGCGCTGCCGGCCCGTGCCCGCGCGGCGGCCTCCGGGAGGCCCGCGGCGACCAGCACCGCCTCGTCGGCCAGCGTTGCGTTGCCGGCCGCGCCGGCGATCCGGCCCCAGTTCGGGTCGCGGCCGTGCGCGGCCGCCTTCACGAGGGACGAGGAGACGACCGCCCGCGCCACCGCTCGGGCATCCGCGTCGTCCGTCGCACCGGAGACCTGGCAGGAGATGAGCGTCGTCGCGCCCTCGCCGTCGGCCGCCTGCTGGCGAGCGAGATCGCGGGCGACCGCCTCGATCGCGGCCCCCAGCGCCGCCGCCTCACGCGTGCCCGCCTGGACCGTCGCCGCGCCCGCCGCGCCGGACGCCAGCACGAACACGGTGTCGTTCGTCGACGTGTCGCCGTCGACCGAAAGCTGGTCCCAGGTCCGCGCCGCGGCCGGCCGGAGCAGCCCGTGGAGCGTCATCGGCTCGATCGAGGCGTCCGTGAGGATGACCGAGAGCATCGTTGCCATCCGCGGGTGGATCATCCCGACGCCCTTCGCGATCCCGGTCACGCGGACGGATCGGACGGCGAGCCCGTCCGGATCGGGCAGGGACAGCGTCACGGTCGCGGTCTTCGCGGTCGTGTCCGTGGTCCGGAGCGCCTCGGCGGCCGCTGCGAGCCCCGCGTCCGTGGCGGCGAGTGCCGCCGACACGGTTTCGATGCCGGTCTCGACGAGGTCGATGGGCAGCCGCGTCCCGATCACGCCGGTCGACAGGTGCAGCGTCAGGTGCTCCTGCGTCCCGAGCGCCTCGGCGAGGAACCCGGCGATCGCCGCCTGGTCCACGTCGCCCGCGGGCCCGGTCGCGGCATTGGCGCTGCCGCTCGTCGAGACGACGGCGGTGGCCCAGCCGAACGACCCGTTGCCGGTCGGATCCGACGCGGCCAGGTGCGCCTTCGACAGTCGCACGGGCGCCGCCGCGAAGGCGTTCGGCGTGTAGACCGCGGCCACGGCCGCCGGGATGCGGTCCCCGTCGGTGCCCGCCGTCGTCGCGATGATCGCGAGGTCCGGCCGGCCGGACGCCTTGATCCCGGCCACGCCGCCCGCGGCGAGGAACCCGGGCGGGATCGTGGATGCCCGCGTCACGGCGGGCAGGGCCGAGGGCAGGTGAGCGAGCGGTGGGCTCAGGTCGACGGCCATCGGTCTCCTAGGGCGCCAGCGGGAGCTGCTCGAGACCGACCGTCTCGGGCAGGCCATGGACGAGGTTGAACGCCTGGATCGCCTGGCCGGCGGCGCCCTTCACGAGGTTGTCGATCACGCCGATCGCAAGGACTCGTCCGCTCCGCGAGTCGTGCCGGGCGAAGACGCGAGCGTGGTTGCTGCCGAGGACGTGCTTGGTCGCGGGCGGGCCGTCGACGACGGTCACGAAGGGCTCGCCCGCATACGCGGCGTCGTACAGGTCGTCGATCTCGGCCTGCGACGTGGGCCGGGTCGGCCGGACGTGGGCGGCCGACAGGATCCCGCGCGTCATCGGGATCAGGTGCGGCAGGAAGTCGACCCGCGCCGCTCCCGGGTTCGCGACGCCGCCGGCCGCGCCCAGCCCCAGCAGCTCCTGCTCGATCTCGGCGGTATGGCGGTGGGTGTGCACCCCGTAGGCCTTCACGCTCTCGTTGACCTCGCCGAACATCAGGTCCGGCTTGGCCTCGCGACCGGCGCCCGAGACCCCGCTCTTCGCGTCGACCACGAGATCCCCGATCAGGCCCGCGCGCGCGAGCGGGGCGAGCGCGAGGACGGTCGCGGTCGGATAGCAGCCCGGGCTGCCGACGATCGCGATGGATGCGTGACGCAGGGCCTGGAGCGCGGAGCGATGGAGCTCCGGCAGGCCGTACACGGCCTCGGGAAGCAGCCCCGGGTTCGGATGCTCGAAGCCGTACCAGATCGGATAGTCGGCGGCGTTCCGGAGCCGGAAGTCCGGCCCGAGATCGATGACCGCGGTCCCGTCCGCGGCGATGCCGGGCACGATCCCGGCCGCGGTCCCGTGGGGCAGCGCGAGGAAGACGGCGTCCACCGGCGGCAGGTCGCTCTCGACGGCCAGCCCGGTGCCGGACAGGTGGGCGTGCATGTCGCCGATCGGATCGCCATGGCGATCCCGGCCCTGCAGCCCGACGATCTCGACCCGCGGGTGGCGAGTCAGCAGCCGGATCAGCTCGGCGCCGACATAGCCGGTCGCGCCGACGATCCCGACGCGGATCCTCGCCTCCGGATCGGCCGGCCGGCGGTCCGTCGCGCTCGCGGTCGGCGACTCGAGCCCCGCGCTCACCGGCGCGCCCGCGCGACGATGCACGCGGCGTCCCTCGCGGGGGACGGGATCGAGGTCGATGCGGTCGGACGGACGGCGGCCATGACCGCATGACTATACACGATGGCCGCATAGTCATGCAAGCGGCGGCGGGGTGGTCGCTAGGGGACGACCGCCAGCGACTGGTGGGGCCCCGTCACGATCACCTCGTCCTCGGCCTCGTGCGGGACTGCTCCGGTGCACTTCATGCGGAACCGGTGGTGCACCTCGGTCTCGCCGGCCGACAGCATCGCGTTCACCGGGCAGTACTTGGAGGCCGAGAGGTGGATCGCCCGCCGAACGGCGTGCTCGAGGAGCACGGTCCCCTGCAGGTCGTGGGTGACCTCGACCCGGGTGAAGATCTGGGGATATTCGTCGCGCTGGTCCGCCGCCACCTCGATCCGGTACGACGTCAGGACCTGGCGCTTCTTCGCCAGGATCGAGACGACGTCCATCGCCGAGCAGGCCGCGAGCGCCGTCGCCAGCGTCTCGACGGGCGAGTACTCGTTGAGCTCGACGTCGTCGCCGTAGACGACCGTCCGGCCGGTGCCGGTCGCCGCCTCGAAGCGCATCGCGCCGGCGTGGACTAGGACCGCGGTCCGATGTCGGGGCACGTCGTCGAGGATAGCCCGCGCCTCAGGGCGCGGTCGGGCGGGGCAGGTCGGCCGGCAGGGCGTCGAGCAGGCGCCGCGAAAGGGCCCGGGCGAACGGCGTGGTCAGGTGATGCGTGTCGCGGAAGACGAGGTACGGCCCGATCACGACCGGGCACGGTTCGGTGGGGCAGACCCAGGGCGTGGGATCGATGAAGCTCGCTCCCGCCGCCGCCGCGACCTGACGGTCCGCCGCGAGCCTGCCGGGCGCGATCGCCGACTTCGACGGGTTGGCACAGGCCAGGACGTCGTCGAGGTGCTTCGAGACGCAGACGGGGGCGTCACCGCCGGGACGGGGCGTGTCGCCGATCAGGGCGACCTCGCCGGCCGAGGCGGAGAGCGTCGCGAGGCTCCGCGCGATCGCCGCGTCCCAGAGCTTCGGCGCCTCGGAGACGGACTTCGGCGTGGCGCCGTCCAGCACCTCGTACTGCCGCGACATCGCCATCACGACGAGGGTCGGGTGCTCCTCGGCGACGAGGTCGAACACCTTCGAGCGCCACGCGTCGCACTCCGTGTAGGGACGGTCGAACGTCGGGTTCCACACCGTGATGTCCGCCGGCGAGCAGGCCGACTTCGTGAGCGAGATGAGCCGCCAGCCCTCGACGCGGGCCAGTCGCTCGAGAGCCGGGAACCATTGCGCCGCGTGCGAGTCGCCGAAGAGGACGACGGTCGTCGCGGACGACGGGTCGCCGAAGACGCATTCCTTCGGCGTGATGGACGGCTGGTCGAGATGGCAGCCGTCGTTGTAGATCACCGGGGCGTCGGCGCGGATCGCGGCGAGGGCCGGGGTGAGATTGGCCGGCACGGGGCCGCCCGGTGTGGGTGGTCTGGCGGCAGCGGCGGACGGCGAGGTCGAGGATGGCGCACGCGAGGCCGGGGGCCCTTCCGAGGCTCCCGCTTCGCCTCCGGTCAGCGGCGGCGTGGCCTCGGCCGGGGCGGAGGAGGCCGCCTCGGACGCTTCGGCGAGCGGATCGGCGGGCAGGGCGTTCGGGTCGTCGGCGGCCTGGGCGACGCCCTGCGGGAGGGATGCGTTCGCCGCGGACCCGACGCTGACCGCGAGCAGGGCGACGACCACGCTCATCGTGCCCGCGAGGGCCAGCGTCCGGCCGACCCGGTGGCCCACGAGCCGCCCGCGCCGGATCGGGTCCTCGATCCAGCGCTGGCTCGCCGCGGCCACGACCACCGAGAGTCCGGCGAGGCCCAGCCGCTCGGCGAGCGAGAGCTGGCCGTCGATCGCGGCCGCCGGGAGGACGAGGATCGGCCAGTGCCAGAGGTACAGCGAGTAGGAGATCCGCCCGAGGTAGCGCATCGGCTGGAGCGTCAGGAGCCGCGCGGGAAGGGTCGCGATCCCCGCCGCCCCGCCCGCGATCACGAGCGCCGCGCCGACGGTCGGCAGGAGCGCCGCGAGGCCCGGGAACGGCGTCGAGGTCTGCAGGACGAGACCCGCCAGGCCGATCAGGGCGAGCCCGGCCGCGACGGTGACGCCGGCGGCCCGGACCGGCATTCGGGCGAGCCGTTCGACCGAGAGCGCCAGCAGGCCGCCGAGCGCGAGCTCCCATGCCCGCGTCGGCAGCGAGAAGAAGGCCCACGGCTGCGACGCGGTGGTCAGGACGAGCGAGAGCGCGAACGACCCGATCGCGATCGCCACGACGACCAGCCCGAGCCGTCGCAGCCTCGCCGCGTCGCCGGGAATCGCCCGTGCGACCAGCAGCAGGATCGCCGGCCAGAACAGGTAGAACTGCTCCTCGACCCCGAGCGACCAGAAGTGGAGGAGCGGCGACGGCGCGAGGTCGCTCGCGAGGTAGTCCGTCGCCTGCGCGGCGAACCGGACGTTCGAGACGTAGAGCGCGGACGCTGCCGCGTCACCGGCGATGTCCGGGATCCGGAGCGGCGGCAGGAGCACGACCGAGAGCAGGAGCGTGACGGCGATCGCGACGAGGGCGGCGGGCAGGAGGCGCCGCGCGCGTCGGGCGTAGAACTTCGGGAGGTCGATCCGGCCCGTCGCCCGCAGCTCTCGCACGATCAGGCCGGTGATCAGGAACCCGGAGAGGACGAAGAAGACGTCGACGCCGACGTAGCCGCCGTGGATCCTGGGTACCCCCGCGTGATACGCGAGGACGAGCCCGACCGCGACGGCCCGCAGCCCCTCGAGCTCGGGCCGGAACCCGCCGTCGGCGCGAGGGTCCTCGGGGGAGGCGCCGCTCATCGGGCGAGGATCCGACGGTGCGGGGCCGGGCCTCCGATCACCATGCGGTGGCGGTCGTCGCCTCGGTGATCCCCTCCGCCTCGAGCCAGCGCTCCGCATCGATCGCGGCCTTGCAGCCGTCGGCGGCCGCGGTCACGGCCTGGCGGTAGCGATGGTCGTGGACGTCACCCGCGATGAAGACCCCCTCGATCCTCGAGCCGGTCTCGTCGTGGACGACCAGGTAGCCCTTCTCGTCGACCTCGAGCCAGTCGCGGAAGACCTCGGTGTTCGGACGGTAGCCGATCGCGACGAACAGGCCCTCCATCGCGACGTCCTTCACGTCGCCGGTGACCGTGTCGCGGACGCGCAACCCTTCGACCTTCGCACCGCCCAGCACCTCGTCGACGGCCGTGTTCATGTGGACCTGGATCTTCGGGTTGTCGTAGGCCCGGTCGAGCATGATCTTCGACGCCCGGAACTGGTCGCGCCGGTGGAGGAGGTGGACCTTCGAGGCGAAGCGCGTGAGGTACGTCGCCTCCTCCAGCGCCGTGTCGCCGCCGCCGACGACCGCGATCTCCTTCTCGCGGAAGAAGAACCCGTCGCAGGTCGCGCAGGCAGACACGCCCCGGCCGCGGAGCCGCGTCTCGCTCTCGAGGCCCAGCCAGAGCGCCGAGGCGCCGGTCGCGACGACGACGGCGTCCGCCCGGTACTCGACGTCGTGGGCCCAGACCCGGAACGGCCGCTCCGAGAAGTCCACCCGCTGGACGTCGACGTCGTGGATCCGGGCGCCGAACCGCTCCGCCTGCTCGCGGAACTTGCCCATCAGCTCGGGGCCGAGGATGCCTTCCGGGAAGCCCGGGTAGTTCTCGACGTCGCTGGTGATCATCAGCTGGCCGCCGGGGACGATGCCGGCGAGGACGATCGGTTCCAGGTTCGCCCGCGACGCGTAGATCGCGGCGGTCAGGCCGGCGGGTCCGGATCCCACGATCAGGAGCTTGGTCCGGCGGCCGTCGCCGCCACCCGGGCCCTCGCCGTCGCTGCCGTCGCCGTCGTCGCTGCCGTCGCCGCCCGATCGGTCGGGCCGGGGCCGGTCGAGGACGTCGGCCGGGGCATCGAAGGCGATCGGGGCGCCGAACGAGATGGGTCCGGCCTCGTTGCCCGTGGACCCGTTGCGGCTCCCGACCGGCACGACCTCGGTCGCGCCGCCGCCGAAGTCGATCGTCAGCCCGGCGAACGGATCGACCGGCTTCCCCTCCTCGTCCTCCGGCGCGGCGCCGTTCGGGGCGGTGGGGGTCGGCTCGTCGGTCATGCCGGAGACTCTAGCACGGGATCGATACTCCCAGGGGGTATCGGACGACGTCGGGTCGCACCTACAGCGCCCGCACCTGCGGGACGATCTCGCGGCCGATCGTCTCGAGGTTCTTCGGGTCGTGGATCCCGACGACGTTCGCGATCACGTGCTGGGCGCCGGCGTCCGCGAGCTCGCCGAACCGGTCGACCGTCTGCTGCGGCGTATCGCGCTGGAGGTTGATCGTCTGGAGGGTCGAGCGCTCGATCTCGTCGTAGTCTCGCCCGACCTCCTCGCAGTGGCGGCGGAGCACGTCGTACTTGTGGTGGAGCTGCTCGGGGCCGCCGAAGACGTTCGTCGCGTCGGCGTACTGCGCCACCAGGCGGAGGGTCTTCCGCTCGCCGCCGCCGCCGATCATGATCGGCACGCGCGGCCGCGAGATCGACTGGGGCGAGTTCATCAGCCGCGCGGCATGGAACTGGCGGCCGTCGAAGCGGCCTTCCGTGCCGCGCTCGCCTTCCCACATCTGGTGGGCGATCTGGAGCGTCTCCTCGAGCTGCTCGAACCGGTCGCCGAGCGGCGGGAACGGGAAGCCGAGGCTCCGCGATTCGTCCTCGTTCCACGCCGCGCCGATCCCGAGCCAGGCTCGGCCGCCGGACAGGACGTCGAGCGTGGTCGCCGCCTTGACCCAGAGGCCCGGCAGGCGGTAGTGGACCCCGCCGACCATCAGGCCGAGCCGGGCGCGCTGCGTGTTCGCCGCGAGGAAGCCGAGCGTCGTCCAGCCCTCGAGCATCGGTTCCTCGGCCGGGCCGACCCCGCGGATCTGGAAGAAGTGATCCATCACCCAGATCGAGTCGGCGCCGATGTCGTCGGCCTGGCGGGCCACGCCGGCGAGCGTCGGGCCGATCGCGGTGTTGCCGCCGGGCCAGCTGAACGAGGGGACCTGGATGCCGAACTTCACGATGGGCTCCGTGCTGGGAGTGCGCTCGCCGGATGCTACCCGCGATGGCGGCGGCCCGCCGGTGCCCCAGGCGGCCGGCGCGCCAGCCCGCCCGTCCCTCGGCCGCCCGTCCCTCGGCGCTGATGCCCGCCCGTCCCTCGGCCCGCCCCGCCGGCCCTTCTGCTCGTCGGCCGATCTGCGGCACTTCCGTTGGTGATGGCGACGGGAGCATCACCGGGCCGACGACGACCTGGCGGAATACGTCGCCGAGCGCGCCGAAGATCGCCGCGAGGCGACGAAGGCTGATGCTGTGAAGCATCCCGCGCTCGAGGCGGGAGATGCTCGGCTGGTCGACGCCGGATCGGCCCGCCAGGGCCCGCTGGCTCAAGCCGGCGCGACGGCGGGCCGCCCGGATCGCGGCGCCGAGGCGATCGATTCCGAGCTGGACTCGCGGGTCGGACCAGCCCCGTTCGGGCGACCAACCCCACGGGACGTAGACCCGCGTCGGCGGCTTCACGTCCAGGTCTTCGAGATCCGTCGCCATGGCATTCGAAGCGAAGCAGACGACGTTCATCCAGGAGTTCGCTGCCGCCCACCGGCCGATCACCTGCGGCTGCACCGAGCCCGTGACGACGCCCGCATCCCCACCGACCGTCGGCCGGGGCCGGACCCCGGGGCGGGCGGTGCCCAAACGGCGCCGCTGATGCTCCCACTGCCATCGGCCGAAGGAGTCGTCTTTGGCGGGAAGCACCGCGTGTGGTCGAGAAGCGCCGTCGTGTCGGCGGGAAACGCCGGAGTGTCGGCGGAGAAGGCGATGGTCCTCGCGGGCGGCGAGGCGCCCGGATTCGAACGCCGCGCTCGGATCCGCGGATAGGCTGGCGCCATGACCGATCCGACCGCCGCTTCGATCCCGGGCCGGCTGGCGCCGTTCCTCGCCCAGTGGGACTACGTCGTCGGGGTGCTTGCCGAGCGCGTCGTGGGCCTCACGGACGAGGAGTTCCTGTGGGAGCCGGCGCCGGTCGTCTGGACGGTTCGCCCGAACCCGACCCCCGGCGGCCGGAACCTCGTCGATGCCGAGGTCTGGGCGCCGACCGGCGACGGTGCGCCGCCCCGGACGATCGCCTGGTCGATGGGCCACCTCGGATCCGGCGTCGCGATCCGGGCGGACTGGCTCACCGGCGCCCACCGGGCCCGGGCCGAGGACTTTGACTGGCCGCTGACCGCCGACGCGGGGATCCGGTTCATGCTCGACGGGCTCGCCGCGTGGCGGACCGGCCTCGAGACGATGACCGACGCGGACCTCGACACCGTCGGTCGGAGCGCCTATCCCCACGGGCTGGATCCGCAGCTCCCGCTGATCGAGATCGTCTGGTGGGTCGCGAAGGAGCTGCTCTGGCACGCGACGGAGATCTGGTACGTCCGAGACCTGTACGCGGCCCGCGCGAGCACCCGATCGACCACCTGACCAGCCCGTAGACTCGCCCGCGTGAGCGCCTTCGCCGCCTATCGGGGCCTGCTGGCGAACCGGCCCCTGGCGCGCCTCCTCGGCGGCGAGTTCGTCTCCGCGATCGGCGACTGGCTCTACATCGTCGCGATCCTCGTCGTGATCTTCCGCGAGACGTCCGACGCGACCCTCCTCGGCGTGTTCGGCGCCCTCCGGACGCTGCCGTACGTCGTGCTGTCGATCCCGGCGGGAGTCATCGCCGACCGCTTCGACCGGCGACTCATCCTCCTGGCGACGGACCTCGCCCGGGCCGCCTGCATGGCCGGCATGGCGTGGCTCGTCGCCACGGACGGCCCGGTCGTCGCGCTGATCGCCCTGTCGATCCTGGCGGCCTGCTTCTCGACGTTCTTCTACCCGGCGATCGGGGCGTACATCCCGGCGCTGGCCGGCGACGAGCGGCAGCTCGGCCCGGCGAACAGCGCCTGGGCGGCGCTGGACAACGTCGGCTTCATCCTGGGCCCCGCGCTCGGCGGCATCCTCGTCGCGGCGGGCGGCGTGACGATCTCGTTCGTGATCAACGCGCTGAGCTTCCTCGTGATCGCGTGGGTCCTCTGGGGCCTGCCGCCGTCCTACGGGGGCGCTCGATCGACCGGGGCGGCCCACAGCGCCGAGGGCGTCGCGGCCGGATCGGCAGTGACGGCGGCCGAACCGGCGACCGATTCGGCAGCGGACCCGCATGCACCGCCGGACGCCGGCCTGTCCGCCATCGCCCGGCCCGTCTTCGGCATCGGGCTGATCCACTTCACGGGCTACGCCCTGGTCGGCGGCATCCCTGTCCTGACGGTGCTCCTCGCGACCGAGACCCTGAACGCGGGCGAGGCCGCGACCGGACTCCTGAACACGGCCGTCGGGATCGGCGGCGTCACCGGTGCGGTCCTCTCCGGGGCCCTCGTCCTGCGGCGACGCCTTGCCCCGGCGCTGACGCTCGGCGTGGCGTCGATCGCGCTCGGCGTCGCCGCGCTCGGGGCCGCTCCGGTCGTCGTCGGGGCGATGGTCGCGATCGCGATCGCATCGGCCGGGAACCTCGTGCTCGAGGTCACCACGACGACGATCTTCCAGCGCGTCGTCCCGGACCGGATCCGGGGCCGCGGGCTCGGCGTGCTGATGACGACCTCGACCCTGGCCGAGGCCTTCGGCTCGCTGCTCCTGCCGATCGTGGTCGCGAGCGCGGGGGCGTGGCCCAGCCTCGGGATCCTCGGGCTGGTGATGGCGGTTGCCGGCGCGGTGTCGATCGTCCTGATCGGCCCGGCGGCGACCCGCCCGCCCAGCCCGTTCGAGGCGACGCTCGCCCGGGTGGCGAAGCTGCCGCTCTTCGCGGGCGTCGGCTCGGCGGCGCTCGAACGCGCGCTGGGTCGCCTGGTCGAGACGCCCGTGGCCGCGGGCACGGCTGTCGTGCTCCAGGGCGAGCCGGCCGATCGCTTCTACATCATCGAGCGAGGTGCGTTCCTCGTGTCCCAGCTCACCGACGCCGGCACCGAGATGGAGCTCCGCCGGCTCGGCCCGGACGACGTCTTCGGCGAGCTCGGGCTGCTCCGACGCGCCGCACGCTCGGCGACCGTCCGGGCAGCGACGGATGGCGTCGTCCTCGCGCTCGAGCGCGAGCAATTCCTCGACCTGGTGGGCCGGGCGACCTCGTTGCGGACCCAGCTGCTCGGACTCTATGAGGATGCCGCGTGAATCTGCTCTTCCGAATCCTGCTGCTCGTCTGGGTGCTCGGCTACGTGCTCGTCTCGTGCGTGCCCCTGTTCGGGGACAACCTCGTGGTCGCCGGCTTCGGCTTCCTGGCCGGCGTGGTGTTCCTGGTCCCGTGGCTCATCGGGGTGCTGGTCCTCGGGATCCTCGTCTGGCTGACGAACCCGTCGCGACCTCGCTGACACGACGCCGCGCCGTCTTCGCCCTTGCGGGCTGGTCCGGCGCGGCGTCGCGTGTGGGAGGAGTGGTTCGAGGTGGGTGTCAGGCGGTCGCGGCCTTGCGGGTCATGCCGCAATCGAACTGGATGCCCTTTGCCGCCGCGAGGCGAGCCGCCGCCGCGAGCGACGCGGTGGACGAGCCGGCCGAGGCGGACCCGCCCGCGCCGGCGCACGAGACGCGCGGGTTGAACGGAGCGAAGAGGCCGGACGGGTTGAACTCCCACAGCCAGACGTGCAGGGAGTAGAACGCCGGGATGTCATACCGGTTCGGGAAGCCGGTCGCCATGAAGTCCTCGCCGAAGAGGCTCGGCATGACGCCCGGATGGTCCGGATCCCAGTCGGCCTTGAAGATCACGAACTCGAGCGCGGCCAGGTGGAGCCTGCCGTGCCTGTCGGGGGCGTAGACCAGGACCTCGGGCCTGGTCGGGTTCAGCTCCTTGTCGAGCAGGCCGCCGTTGATGTAGTGGAACCCCATCGCGCCGCTGTTGTCGAACGACGAGATGCACTCGTGGAGCGGGGCCGGGGCCGGTGGCTGGGCGTAGCCCGCGCGATCGGCCTGGCCGAGCGAGTGGAACCGGGCGGTTGCCGCCGCCAGGCGGATCAGGTCGAACAGGTTGCTGCCCTTGTGGGCCGCCGCGCCGCCGGCCATCGCCGACGCGAGCAGGACCGTCATGCAGAGCGCCGTGACGATCCGGAATGGATGTCCTCTCATCGGGAACCCTCCCCGACGATCGGATGGTTGCGGGTCTTCCAGGTGTCGAGCTGTAGCGCCATCCGCGCCTCCTTTCACCGGGAGGCTGGACTCGGACGACCGATCTGCCATCGGGCGGATGACCGATCG
>DATBGP010000113.1:0-2313 GCA_036557925.1 Candidatus Limnocylindrales bacterium
CGCTCGCGATGCAGCGGGCGGGCGTGGAGCTCCGCGAGCGGACCGCGTTCACCGGCCTGCTGACCGAGCGTGCCGCCGGCGACGCGACCCGCGTGGTCGCGGTCGAGACCGACGCCGGCCCGATCCACACCGATCGGGTCCTCCTGACGGGTGGCCCGGGCCTGCGGGCGGTCGGCCGCCTGGCGGGGATGCGGATCCCGGCCGGGGCGGTCCGGCACACGGTCGCCGTGCTCGAGCCCCACGAGGCGTTCGCGGTCGAGCGCCAGCCGATGGTCTTCGACATCGGCGCGGGGCTCTACTGGCGCCTGGAGGAGGGCGGCCTGCTCTTCGGCTGGAGCGACCCGAACGACCGGCCGGGCGAGGCGCGGGCCGTCGACTGGGCGATGTACGAGGCGATGCGCGACCGACTCGCGACCTACGTGCCGGTGACGCGCGACCTCGCGCTGCGGAAGATCTGGGCGGCCACGATCGACTTCACGCCCGACCACCTGCCGATCCTCGGGCCCGGGATCTCGACGACGGGCGACCGGATCGAGGGCGTGACGGTTGCTTCGGCCGGCGGCCACGGGATGATGTGGGGCCCGGGCGTCGCCCGGGTCGCCGCGGACCTCGCATTGCGCGGGACGACCGAGGTCGTCGACGTGACGGACCTGGGCCTGGACCGGTTCGACGAGCACGGCCGGAGCCGGCTCGCCACCGACCCGATCGCGCTGCCGTTCCCGGCGGACGCCGAGGACGACGAAGCGCTGACCGTACCGAGCGGGGCCGGCTGAGGGTCGGTCGCAGGACCGCCGGGGCCCGGAAGCTCGGCGGTCAGCGGCGAGACCGGGCGGCTGGTGTCAGGCGGGCGACGGAGCGGCGCGGAACGGGCGCGCCAGCGAGGACACCACAGCGGAGAGCCGCGACCGGCCGGACCGCTTCGGCGGGACGTGCTGATACGGACGGCGGGCGCTCGCCTTGCGGGACTCCTCCGTCGCGATGACGAGGTAGTAAGCGGCGATGGGCTGCATCTGATCGATCCTTCCGACAACGTCTGGGTTGCCGTCCCATCGTCGGTCTCGGCCGGGACGACCGACATGGACGGGGGTGGCCGGTCGCATGGACATCCGTCGAGGGGCGGATCGGACGGGGCCGATGCGCCGCGGGCCCGCGCCGGACCGTCGGCGCCGAGCGATCAGCGACGAGCGATCAGGGACGAACGGTCAGCGGCGGTCGCGGTCGAGCAGGTCGGGTGGGATCAGCCAGCGCAGCGTCCCGCGGCCATCCGCCACCGGACCGCGGACGTCAACGCGGGCAAATGCGCCCTTCTTCATCGTCATCTCGCGGGCTCCGGCCAGCGTCGCGAGGAGCTCGCTGAAGTCCGGATCGTGTCCGACGAGGACCGCACGACCCGGCGACCCGGCGTCGGCGAGGATCTGATCGACCGTGGCGGCCGCGAACCCGCCGGCGAGCCGGTCGTCGACCCGGACCTGCGCCCCGATCCCGTCGGCGACGATCTCGGCCGTGCGCCGGGCCCGGACCTTCGGCGAGCAGATCAGTGCGTCGGTGCCGAACCGGACGCCGTGGAGGAAGGTCGCGAGCCGCTCCGCCTGGGCCTCGCCCTTCGAGCTCAGGGGGCGGTCGGCGTCGTCGCCGTCCCAGGCCTCCGGATCGCCCGCGTCGGCGTGCCGAAGCAGGTGCAGCTGGAGGTGGGAGGACCGGTCGCCGCTCACCCGTCGAGCGTAGCGAGGAAGCGCTCGATGCGCTCGCGCAGATCGGCGGCGGTGGCCCGGTAGACGGCCAGCTGCTCGTCCTGGCTGCCCGTCGCGCCGGCCGGGTCGGGGATGCTCCAATGGGTCCGGACGGCCGGGCCCGGGAACACCGGGCAGGCCTCGGCCGCGTCGTCGCAGACCGTGATCACGTGGTCGAACGGCTCGTCGAGGAACTCCGTCATCGGCTTGGAGCGGGCCCACTCGTGGCCGATCCCGAGCTCATCGAGCACCGCGATCGTGCGGGGGTCGACTCGGCCCGCCGGGTGGCTGCCGGCGGATCGAACCGCCACGCGGTCGCCGCCGAGCTCCCGGAGGAACGCCTCGGCCAGGATCGATCGGCAGGAGTTGCCGGTGCAGAGGACGAGGATCCGGACCGGCCCGGCGTCGACGGCGGCTTCGGTCATCCGGGCTGGAGCTCGAGCTCCGACGGCTCCCTGGGAGTCGCGCCGCGCCCCGAGATCACGACGAACTGGCGGATCCGCTCGCTCAGCTGCACGAACACGCGCTCGAATGCCGCGCGACGCTCCTGCGGGTCGCTGAGCTTCTGGGGGCTCGCGTAGCC
>DATBGP010000114.1:0-3925 GCA_036557925.1 Candidatus Limnocylindrales bacterium
TTCGTGAGGATCGCGTTCGGGCCGATGAAGACGCCGTTGCCGACGGTGACGCCGTGGTAGACGAGCGCCAGGTTCTGGATCTTCACGCGGTCGCCGATCGTGACGCCCTCGTCGATGAAGGCGTCGCGGCCGATGATGCACTCGGAGCCGATGCGGGCACCGGTCCGGACCTGGGCCCGGTGCCAGATGCTGCTGCCCGGCCCGACGGAGACGTCTGGCTCGAGGTCCGCGGTCGCATGGACGCGCGCGGATGGGTCGATCACGGGTCGGTCGGAGGCTCCTTGATGGGCATCGATCGGCGGACGGCGAGGCGGCCGGTCCGGAGCGGTCGCGCCCCCGCGCGGACCGCGGCGGGAGTATAGCCGAGGGGGCGTCGCCGACCGGTTCGTCCGGGCACCACTCGGTGCAATCCCCGGGTTCGGGGCCTCAGCGACGACGGCGCAGCAGCGACGAGACGATCCCGAACGCGGCCCCGAACGCGAGCGCGCCGCGCCAGTCGATCAGGGTCCGGACGTCGCCTTCGACGCGACGGGCGACCAGGAGGAGGATCCCGGTCGTCCGCTCGGCCCGGAACTCGTTCGCCACGACGGTCCGGACGAGCGACTGCTCGAGGTGGACCTCGCGGGCCACGATCCCGCCCGCGGCGCCCTGGGTCAGGTGCACCTCGCTCGCGAACGCGGCACCGATCCCGCCGAGCTCGACCGAGACCCGCTCGCCGCGCGCGAGCGCGACCCCGCCCTGCGAGACGGCGATGTCCGTGGCGTTGGCGCGGGCGATCCCGCCCTGGCGGAGGTCGATGTTCGTCGCGTGGACCGTGTCGATGCCGCCCTGGGTCAGGTTCAGCGTGCCGGTCGAGACCTGCGTGGGCGCGTCGGGCCCGATCACGGTGACCTCGCCCGATGGCGTCTCGACGGCCGCCGGCTGCGGCTTCGAGGAGGCGGACGTCGCGGCCGATCCGGCCTTCGCGCTGCCGGACCCGGCCTTCGCGCTGCCGGACGCGGCCTTCGCGCTGCCGGACCCGGCCTTCGCGCTGCCGGACCCGGCCTTCGCGCTGCCGGACCCGGTCGCCTTCGACGCGGCCGGCTTCGGAGAGGCGGCCTTCGCCCCCGACGACTTCCGGGTCGACGATCGCGAGCTCGACCCCTTCGCGGCGGACCCGTCCGCCGGGGTCCCGCCCTCGCTCGGGTCGGGGGTCTCGCGCTCGGCCATCTCGTCCCTCCGGCAACTCGCACCGATCCCCGGGCAGCGCCTCGGAGCGTGGGAACAGAGCCTACCTCGCCCACCTCCGAGCGTCACGACGGCGCGCTGCGCGACGTCCGAGACGAGCGGACCCGGCGTCTTGTCGTATCCTGCGCGCCGGACCGTCAAGGCTCGATCCTCCGAGCACGAACCCGCGCCGACCCCGAGGCGCGGTCGAGAGGGACCCCCAGATGACGTCTCGCACCCGGGTCAGAGGTTGAAGCGCGCCGCCGCCGCGGGCCTGGCCGTCCTCGCCGTCGCGCTGGGGTTCGCCCTCGGCTCGTTCGCCGCGTCGGCCGGATCCCGCGGCCCGACCGCGACGCCGGGCGCGTCCAGCCTCGTCGCGAACCTGGGGAGCTCGCCCCCATCCACGGAGCCGTCCACGCCGCCTGACGGGTCCTTCGGCCCGTCGGAGAGCCCCAGCCCGTCGCCCTCGCCGACGCCGACGCCTGCACCCACGCCGGTCCTCGTCCCGGCGCCGCTGACCGGACGCCCGGTCGCGCCGGCCGTCGCCGCCCGCCACCCGATCGCGGTGATGATCGACGACCTCTCGCCCGCCCGGCCGCAGTCGGGCTTCACGAACGCGTCGGTCGTCTGGCAGGCCCCGGCCGAGGGCGGCATCCCCCGGTACATGCTGGTGTTCCAGGAGAACATCCCCACGGACGTCGGCCCGGTCCGCAGCTCGCGCTACTACTACATCGCGTGGGCGGCGGAGCTGAAGGCCCTCTACGCCCATGCGGGCGGCTCGCCGCAGGCCCTCTCCACCTTGCGCGCGAAGGGCAACGGCCAGCTGGTGTACAACGCCGACGAATTCCGCTGGGGCAAGTCGTTCCGGCGCGTCACCTTCCGGTTCGCCCCGCACAACCTCTACACGACCGGCAAGCAGCTCCGCGCGATCGCGAAGACCGTCGGCGCGAGGGACGGGACGATCAAGTGGCCGTGGACGTTCGCGCCGGATGCCCCGCTCGACCAGCGCCCGGTCGGCGGCCGGATCCAGGCGAACTACTCGACGAACCACATCCGCTACGACTACGACCGCGCGACGAACACCTACCTCCGATCGACGTCGACCGAGAAGAAGCAGATCGACAACGCGACGAAGGAACGGGTCGCCCCCAAGAACGTCATCGTCATGTACATGCACTTCGGGCCGCTGAACGACGGCTCGAAGAAGCACCGTCTCGAGGCGCAGGTCATCGGCTCCGGGCCGGCCTGGATCTCGACGAACGGCCGGACGATCAAGGGAACGTGGAAGAAGACGGCCCTCACCGCGGCCACGCGCTTCTACGACGCGAAGGGCAAGCCCGTGACGCTGACCGTCGGCCAGACGTTCGTCCAGGTCATGCCGTACGGCTCGAAGCTGACGTTCACGCCCGGCAAGCCGGCGTCCACCACGGCTTCGCCGTCGCCGGGCCCGTCGGCATCGCCGTCGTCCTCGCCCGCGACCTGACCCGGGCTCAGCTCCGGACCGCGACCTCCGCGTAGACCCGCCGCGTCGCGAGCGCGACGTCGGCCGCGGTCCACGTCCGCGCCTCCGCCCGATCGGTCGCCGCCGCCACGAGCCCATCGTGAACGCGATCGTCTGACCAGATCGTCGCGAGCGCCGAGGCCAGCCGGTCCGGGTCGCGCGGCTCCACGAGGATCCCGGCCATGCCCACGACCTCCGGCAGGGCGCCGACCGCCGAGGCGACCACGGGGGTCCCGCAGGCGATCGCCTCGATCGCCGGCAGGCCCATCGCGTCCGAGACGGCCGGCAGGATCGCCGCCCGCGCCCCGCGGACCAGGGCCGCGACCCGATCGTCGGGCAGTCGCGGGGCGTAGGCGAGCGCGTCGCCGACGTCGACGCGCGCGGCGGCCCGGGCGAGCGAGGCCCGGTCGTCCGGCGACGCGTCGAGGAGCAGGACCCGTGGCGGCCAGGACCCGTCCTCGGGCAGGTCAGCCGGCCGGCTCGTCCGGCCGAGGAGGTCCAGCGCCCGGAGCAGCGTCCCGAGGTCCTGCCGCGCGTCGTACCGGCCGGAGTAGACGAGGTAGCGCTCGGGCAGGCCGAGCCGCGCCCGCTCCTGGCGGGTGTCCGCCCGCGGACGCGCCGAGCCCAGGACCCGCCCGTCGTCGTCGCCGGGCCAGAAGCGGAACGCCGCGCGTGGCGCGAACGGGATCACCCGCAGGCGGTCCCGCCGCACGTGCAGGAGGCGACGCGTCGCGGTCGCCACCGCCTCGCTGCCGACGATCACGGCCGCCGCCTCGCGGAGGAGCCGTCCGCGCAATCGCTGTCCGAACCGGGTCGCGGGCGTCCGCTGGTACGAGCCCGCGAGCTCCCATGGCGCGAGGTCGAGGAGCGTGACGACGAGCGGCAGCCCGGTCATCAGCGGCACCGCCGCGCCGACGGCGTGGTAGACGGCCCCGGCCGCGCCGCCCGCCTCCGCCCGCCAGGCGGCGCCGATGCTCGCCCCGCTCAGGACGAACGGGTCGATCGTCAGCGCGGCCGACCGCAGGAGGTGGGTCGGCGGGAGGAGCCGCCGGCCGATGACCTCGAGGCCCGGCCAGGCCGTCGTGGGATCCTCGAGGTCCGAGCGGAGGAGGAGCGCGAACGACTCGCCGGGGAGCGGCGCCGCGTCGAAGGCGCCGAGCAGGCTCCGGAGGTAGGCCGCCGTCAGGGGCGAGCGATCCGGCTCCTGGACCGGGCGGG
>DATBGP010000115.1:0-1805 GCA_036557925.1 Candidatus Limnocylindrales bacterium
GCCTCCACCTCGACGAGCATCGACGGCTCGATGAGCGCCCCGATCTCGACGATCGTGGACGCCGGCCGGACGTCTCCGAAGATCTCGCCGTGAACCGACGCCACGGCCACGCCGTCCGCCATGGATACGACGTACATCCGGGTCCGGACGACGTCGGCCAGCTCGAACCCGGCCTCGCCGAGCGCCCGTTCGACGATCGCCCAGGCCCCGCGAGCCTGGCCCGCCGCGTCGCCCGGGTGCTGCGACACGCCTTCCGCCCCCGCGTCGGTCGTGCCGGCGACCCAGCAGCGGTCGCCGTCGACGATCGCCCGGCTGTAGCCGAATCGCGCCTCGTACGGACTGCCCGACGAGATCCGGCGGCGCTCCGGGCTCACGCCGGCACGGCCTCCCGCCAGCGACGGATCTCCGGATCGCGGCCGATCGCGAGGACCAGCGCCGCGACGAGGGCGGTGCGCGGGACGATCGAGGCGACCTCCAGGTACTCGTCGGGCGAATGGTCGAGCCCGCCCACCGGGCCGAGGCCGTCGAGCGACGCGACGCCCATCCCGGAGGTCGTGTTCGCGTCGGAGGCGCCGCCGGTCGCGACGTCGGGGGCCTCGAACCCGAGGCGGCCCGCCAGCGCCTGGGCGTGCTCGACGAGCCGGCCCGATCGCTCGAGCTTCTCCATCGGCCACCAGCGGGCCATCTCGCTCAGCTCCGCGGTCGTGTCGGGCACCGGGAGCGACATGAGCATGGCGCGGATCTCGGCCTCGGCCGTCTCCAGGTCGGCCCGTCGCACGGCACGCAGGTCGACCTCCAGGTTCGCCCGCTCCGCGACGACGTTCGGGCGCGTGCCAGCGTGGACCACCCCGACGTTCACCGTAACGCCGTCCCAGCGGCCGTTCAGGGCGTGGAGCCGCTGGATGAGGTCGGCGGCGGCGAGGACGGCGGACCGGCCCTTCTCGGGCTCGACGCCGGCGTGGGCGGCCCGGCCGTGGACCGCGATCCGGGCGTCGAGGATGCCCTTTCGCGACGAGACGATCGCGCCGCTCGCCCGGGCGCACTCGAGGACGAGGCAGGCGTCGCTGTCCGCGGCGACCTCGCGGATGTGCGGGGTGGAGCTCGGCGAGCCGATCTCCTCGTCCGGGTTCGCGATGAACGTCACCCGCTCGAACGGCAGCGGGCCGCGCTCGGCGTTGGCGCGAAGGGCGTAGAGCCCGGCGAGCAGCCCGGACTTCATGTCCGTGACGCCGGGGCCGCGGGCGATCCCGTCGGCGTCGATCGCGAAGGGCCGCTCCGCGGCGGTCCCCGGGTCGAACACGGTGTCCATGTGGCCGATCAGGAGGAGGCGCGGGCCGCCGGCCGTCCCGCGGTCGCCGTCCCAGGTGCCGATCACCGTCGCGCCGAGACGGCCGTCCGGGTCGGGCCGGCGCTCGACGCGGGCGCCGGCGGTCTCCAGGAACCCGGCCACGAACGCGCCGATCTCGTCGACGCCCTCGGGCGTGTACGAGCCGCAATCGGTGTTCACCAGGCGCTCGAGGTCGGCGAGGTAGGCCGGCTCGGCGGCCCGGATGCCGGCCTCGAGCTCGGCCAGCTCGTCGGCCGAGACGCCGGCACCCGGCTCGGTCAGCGTGTCCATGCGCATCGTGGGTTCATCGGCCAAGTCTAGGGCGGCGGGGATCCCCACATGTTCGTTTCGGGGCAGCTGCCACGAATGAGCACCCGACGACCACGGGCCATCCGATCGCGCCGAGCCGGGCGCCGGAATGCCGAGCCGGGCCGGAATGCCGAGCCGTGCGCCGGAACGCGGCTCCGGGCGAACGATC
>DATBGP010000116.1:0-8689 GCA_036557925.1 Candidatus Limnocylindrales bacterium
CGGGGCGTAGGCGAGGGCATCGCCGACGTCGACCCTGGCGGCGGCCCGGGCGAGCGACGCCCGGTCGTCGGGTGAGGCATCCAGGAGGAGGACCCGGGGCGGCCACGCGACGTCTTCGGGGAGGTCGGCCGGCCGCTCCGCCCGGCCGAGCAGCTCCAGCGCCCGCAGCAGCGTCCCGAGGTCCTGGCGCGCGTCGTACCGGCCCGAGTAGACGAGGTAGCGCTCGGGCAGGCCGAGCCGCTCCCGCTCCTGGCGCGTGTCGGCCCGGGATCGCGCCGAGCCCACGAGCCGACTGTCGTCGTCGCCGGGCCAGAACCGGAACGCGGACCGCGGCGCGAACGGGATCACCCGCAGCCGCTCGCGGCGGACGTGCAGGAGCCGGCGGGTCGCGGTCGCCACCGCCTCGCTGCCGACGATCACCGCCGCCGCCTCACGGAGGAGCCGCCCCCGCAGCCGCTGACCGAACCGCGTCGCGGGCGATCGCTGGTACGAGCCCGCGAGCTCCCATGGCGCCAGGTCGAGGAGCGTCACGACGAGCGGCAGCCCGGTCATCAGCGGCACCGCCGCCCCGACCGCGTGATAGACCGCCCCCGCCGCGCCGCCTGCCTCGGCCCGCCAGGCGGCGCCGATGCTCGCGCCGCTCAGGACGAACGGATCGATCGTCAGGGCGGCGGAGCGCAGGAGGTGGGTCGGCGGGAGGAGCCGCCGGCCGATGATCTCGAGGTCCGGCCAGGCCGTCGTGGGATCGTCGAGGTCCGAGCGGAGGAGGAGCGCGAACGACTCGCCGGGGAGCGGCGCCGCGTCGAAGGCGCCGAGCAGGCTCCGGAGGTAGGCCGCCGTCAGGGGCGAGCGATCCGGCTCCTGGACCGGGCGGGCGTCGAGGACGACCCGGACGCCGGGTGGGAGGTCGGCTCGGGCGATCCCGGGGCGGGAGAGGGTCCCGCCGAGCGGCGTCGCCGCGGTCGTCACCGCGGGTCTGGACCCGGCAGGGGCGCCGCCTCGATCGGCGCGGGGTCGAAGGCCGGCGGATCGCCGGGCCCGGCGCCGGTCGCGAGCGGGGTCGGCTCGGCGGCGGCCGTGGGAGCACCGTTGCCGCGGGCGCGCGACCGGAGCTCCTCGGCGCGGAGCTGGACGACGACGACGAGCGCCTCGATGACGATCCTGCGGCTCATCTTCGACTGGCCGACGCGGCGGTCGCGGAACGTGATCGGCACCTCGCGGATCCGGGCGCCGTGGCGGGAGGCCCGGAACGTCATCTCGATCTGGAAGACGTAGCCGCCGGCGTGGACTCCGGCGAACGGGATCGCGGCGAGCGTGGCGGCGTTCCACGCCTTGAAGCCGCCGGTGAGGTCGTGCGGCTCGACGTCCAGGACGATCCGGGCGAACAGGCTGCCGCCGCGGGAGATGACTCGCCGGCCGAGCCCCCAGTCCACGACGCCGCCGCCGCGCACGTAGCGCGACCCGATCACGAGGTCCGCGTCCCCGGCCACGATCGGTCCGACGAGCGCGGGCAGGACGGTCGGGTCGTGCGACCAGTCGGCATCCATCTGGACGACCGCCCGGGCCCCACCGGCGAGCGCGACCCCGAACCCGTCGAGGTAGGCCCGGCCGAGGCCCTGCTTGGCCGGGCGATGGCGGACCCGCACCCGGGCGTCGACCCCGGCGAGCTCGTCGGCGATCCGGCCGGTGCCGTCGGGCGAGCCGTCGTCGACGACCAGGAGCGTCGCCTTCGGCAGGGCCGCCAGGATGGCCGCGCTGATCGGGCCGAGGTTCTCCGCCTCGTTGTACGTCGGCAGGACGACCCAGACGCCCTCGCCGGCGCCCGGGTCGGGGGCCGCCCCCGAGGGGGTGGCGGGCGTGCCCGGGGCGGAGGGCATGACGGTCTCGGGTCCCGGTTCGGTCGGCATCGGGGCCAGTGTAGACGCCGGTCAGCGCACCGCGACCTGCCGGGAAGTCGTGTTCAGCCCGCCCCGAACGTCCCGGCCGCTGACGACGATCCAGGCCGTCCCCGGGGCGCCCTTCGCGACCACGAACGAGACGCGGTAGCGGCCGCCGCCCAGCGAGGTGGCGGTCTTCCTGACGGCCCCCTTGCCGTGCTGGGTGAACGCGACGGTTGGCGCGCCCTTCAGCGATTCGACGGTCGTCAGCGTGATCGTCAGCGTCCGGCCGGCCCGGATCGGGCCGGGCGGGAGCGCCACCGAGAACGCGTCGACGAGCACGCTCCGGGTCAGCACGGATGTGCCCAGCGCGCTCGTGGCCGCGATCCGGACGGTGTACGAGCCGCGGGCGACGAGGAGGCCCGCGTTGCTCCGCCCGTCCCAGGTCCAGCCGTGGCTCCCGGCCGGCAGCCGCCGGTTCGCCCAGATCGTCCGGATCAGCGTGGATCGCCAGTAGATCGCCGCGCTGACGGTCGCCGGGCGGGCCTGCCGGAACGACAGGGTCGACCGCGCCGCGGTCGCGTCGCCGTCCTGCGAGAAGAACGCGCCGGGCGCCCAGCGCAGGGACGCCAG
Organism: Candidatus Limnocylindrales bacterium; assembly: GCA_036557925.1. GTDB lineage: Bacteria > Chloroflexota > Limnocylindria > Limnocylindrales > CSP1-4 > CF-46. Next base: position 2,511 of record DATBGP010000116.1, read on the forward strand.
GGTCCGATCGACCGTCACGGGGATCGATCGGATCGTTGCGTTGCCCGACGCGTCCTTCGCGACGACGCGGAAGGCGTAGCGGCCGTCGGCGACCCGCGCGCCGGCCCGGTTCGTCCCGTTCCAGCTCACCGCGCCCGCCCGGCTGGCCGGGATCGGCCAGGACCGGACGAGCGTCGAGCCATGGCGGATCTCGGCCGTGCCGGTGATCGGCTCGCCGGCCGACCACGACAGCCGCGCGCCGTCCGAGGCACCGTCGCGGTTGGGCGAGAACGAGGCCGGTCCGGCGAGGCTGACGGCCGGCCCGGTCCGATCCAGCCGCACGGTCCAGGTCCGGCTGGTCCGGTTGCCCGCGACGTCCGCGACGAGCAGCTGGAGCTTGTAGAGGCCATCCGGGGCGGCCGCCCCGGAGGCCGAGCGCCCGTTCCACGTCACGCTCGCCCGGGAACCGCCACCGGACTTGACGACGATCGGCGCGCCGAGCCGGCGCCCCTGGACCGGCGCGACCCCGAACGCCCAGCGGGCGGCGTCCCGGGCGACGACGGAGGCCGTGACCGTCTCGCGGGCGCCGTCGCCGTTGGGCGAGAGGAGCGTCCCGCTGATCGAGGCGGCGGTCACGACCGGCGGTCGCGTATCGACCGTGACGAACGTCGTGACGTAGGCGTTCGCCCGGAAGTCGAGCGACGGATTGAAGAACGTCGCCGCGCCGCGCCGGCCAACGAGGGTCGTCAGGTAACGGCCGTCGGGCAGGCGATGGCCAGCGACCCGGCCGTTCCAGCTCCACGATCGAGCCCCGGCCGCCAGCTGCGCGACGGGCACGTCGCCGACCAGCCGGCCGTCGGCGCGATAGACGCGGAGCACGAGCCGGTCGAGCTTCACGGCGTTCGTCCAGTCGATCCGGAGCAAGTCCCGCGCCCCGTCGCCGTTGGGTGAGAGCAGGCGGTGGCGCAGGGCGGTCGCCGACGACCCGAGGCTCGCCCGGCCCGCCCCGTCGAAGCCGAGCCCGCCGAGATACGCCGAGACGGTCGTCGCGTTCGCGGGCTTCGTCGGCGTGAGGTACGTCCGGCTCCCGGCCCGGAGCGCCACCCAGGCGCCGCGGAACGCCGGCCGGATCGACGTCCATTCGGCCGTCGGCCCGACGATCTGGACCCAGGTGATCCCATGGGCCACCCGCGGACCGGCGACGACGGCGACGAGGTTGCCCGCGGAGAGGGATCCCAGCCGGGTAGCGGCCGGCGACGGCGCGGAACGCACGGCCAATCCGCTGACCCGGGCCACCGCGAAGCCGCCCGCGCGGACGGCGGCCGTGGGCGTCCGGGACGTCGAGGCGACGTTCCAGCGGCTCGTGTTGCCCTTCGGGTCGCGGGCGCGGACCCGGAAGGCGTAGCCGTGGCCGTCGAGGCCGTACCAGACGGCGGACCTGGCCCGCGTCCGGCTGATCCACGTCCGCCAGGCGGCCCCGTCGACGGACACCTGGACGTCGAAGCTCGCGACGCCGACGTCGTCCGTCCCCAGCCACGACACGAGGAACGCCGGGTTCACGACCCGCACGGGAAGCGTCTTCACGCCGACCGTCGGCGGCGTCGAGTCGGTGATGAACTTCGCCTGGATCGCGTTCCAGAGCTCGGGCCGGGTCCCGTCGTAGCCGAGCGCCCAGATCCCGGCCCCGCGGAGCCCGTAGGCGTTCACGAGGTCGTACTTCCGGCGGATGGCCGTCGCGTCGTCGACGTAGATCTGCCGCCACGACGTGACGCAGCCCCTCGTCGTGCAGCTCTGCCGGCGGTAGGCGGTCCAGGCGACGCCTTCGCGCGCGTCGTAGCGGCGGCCGTACCGGGCGAGGTAGGACGCCGCGGTGTCGTAGGTGACGGTGGTGGACGAGCCGGTCCGGGTGGAGCTCGTGTTGCTCGCGTGGAGCGCGGCGCTCGGCGTCGACCAGGCGCGGCCGTAGTACGGGACGCCCAGGATCAGCTTCGACGCGGGCACGCGGGCCAGGTAGGCGGCGATCGTCTTCCGGATGTCATAGCCGGAGCCGTCGATGGGCGCGATCGAGCCGACGGGGCTCGACGACGACGCGCGGTAGTCGTAGCCCATCACGAAGATCGCGTCGGCGCCGCCGCGGGCCGTCGCGGCCTCGATCGGGTAGTTGCCGATCCGGCCGGTCGTGTCGAACGTCAGCTGGTAGCCGCGGTGGACCCGGTTGAGCTGGGCCCGGATCGAGCGAACCAGCGCGGTGAACTGGCCGGCGGAGCCGCCCACGAGCGGCTCGAAGTCGAGGTTCACGCCGTCGGCCCCGCGGTCGCGCACGGCCGCCGCGATCTGGCGAGCCAGGTTCGCGCGGGCGCTCGGAGAGGCGAGGAGGCGCTGCTGGCGGGCGCGCCCGGTCGCGTTCCAGGCGAAGCTCTGGACCGTCAGCACGACCCGGGTGTGGTTGCGGTGGGCGGCGGCGAGGATCCGCGACAGCTTGGCGCTCGTCCAGCCGCTCCAGCCGACCGTCGGCGTGCCGTCCGGGTTGCGCTTCTGGAGGTTGCCGGCCGCATCGGCGCCGATCCCGAAGTAGGCGATGGTCGAGATCCGCCGATAGTCGATCCGGAGCGAGTTCGCGTTCAGCTCCCAGTACGGCAGGAAGCCGAAGATCTCGCGCCGGAGACCCAGGCGGGTCACGGCGGCCTGGGTCGTCAGCGATCCCTCGGTCGACGGCGGCGTGAAGCTCGCGGCCCGGGCCTGGATCGCGGGTGTCGGGTCGTTCGGGAGATCGACCATCCGATCCGGAATGCCGCGCGTCGGCGTGCCGGGTTCGCCGTCCCGCTGCGCCCGGATCGCCTTCCCGTCCAGGCGACCGGCGGGCAGCGCGGCGGGCGCCTGTCCGTCCACGGTCCAGGCGTCGTCGGCCTGGGGCGTGTAGCCCGTCGTCACGCGCTCGCCGGGCGCGAACACCGTCCGATCGCCGGCATGGGCGAGGGCCTGCTCGTACTGGACCGACGGCTGGATGCCGGCCGCCGCCCCGGGGACGTCGGTGGTGACCGGGTCCGGCGGTCCGGGATCGGACGCCCGGTCGAACGCCGGATCGGCGCCCGGCGCAGCGGTCGACGTCACACCGCCACGCTCGAGCGCGACCGCGCTCGGTGGGGCGGACGACAGGGTGGTCACGATCGAGGCGAGCGCGACGAGGACGGCAGCGGTCGAACGACCACGCCGCCGCGCTCCGCGGCGGGATGGGGCTGTCAGCGAGGTCCTCCAGCGACCCGGCCGGTGCCTCCGCACCGACTTCTCGCGTCGACCGCCACGTCTCGACCCGCTGAGCCGACTTCCCTGAATCCTGACCCATCTCGTCAAGTCGAGATGGATTCGACCCCCGATTCGGGCCCGGAGGCCCCGATTCCGCGGGCTACCGGAGGGTCAGGGAACGGAGCGTCGCCTGCGATCGGCCATCGCCGTCGCGGGCCCAGACCTTGAGCTTCAGCGCGCCGGCCCGGCCGCCGGTCTTCAGCGTGAAGGTGACCCGGTAGACCCCGGCCGAGACGCGGCTCATCGTGAGGACATAGGTCGACTTGCCGGGCTGCGTCACGTACAGCCGCGGACTGCCCTTCAGCGGTTCGGCGGAGGTCGCCGTGATCGTGACCTTCGAGCCGCGCTTCGGCGTGCCCGTCGAGGTGACGATCGAGAACGCGTTCAGCTCGACCTTCGCGGCCCCCGCGTAGACGAACGTGCCGTCGGTCGCCGAGACGTACGACGTGTACGACCCGAGCGGCAGCATCGACCCGTCGGGCCGGCGGCCGTCGAACGTCCAGGTGTGCGTGCCGGCCGCCTGAGACCCGTCCTGGTGGGTCAGGACGATCGCGCCGGCGGCATTCCGCAGCGTCCAGGTGACGGTGGCCGGTCGGTCCAGCCGGTAGCTCAGCTTCGAGGACGGCGCGAACCGGTCGCGGTCCTGCGGGTAGATGACCTTCGCCGAGCTCGCGACGAACCCGAGGAGCGTCACCACCCGGACGGTTCGGGTCCGCGGCGTGCCGGCGTTGCCGACGGCGTCGCGGGGGAGGAACGTGAGCACGTACTCGCCGTCCGCGAGCGCCGCGCCGCCGTTGCCCCTGCCGTCCCACGTGACGGCCGTCGCGCCGCCGGAGGCCTGGAGGGTGAACGTCCGGACGGTCGTGTTCGCCCGGTCGGCGACCCGCACCGAGAGCGTGCCGGGCTCGCTGGGAGTCACGGTCGTCGCGATCGTGTCCGCGACGCCGTCGCCGTTCGGGCTGAGCTGGTTGATGGTCGGTACGTCCGGCGACATCGAGGCGATCGACGGCCCGACCGTGTCGACGACGATCGTGCCGCTGCCCGTCGCGACGCCGTTCTCCCAGGCGTCGCCGCCGCGGAGCGACCACGTGTAGGTGCCGTCGGGCACGGCGTGGCCGCCGACGAGGCCGTCCCAGGTCGGCGAAAGCTCCCTGCCGGTCCCCGTCTCCTCGTCGAGCACGGTCCCGCCGGCGTCCTTCACCTGGAACGTCCAGGCGACCGACTCCGAGAAGAGGGCTTCGATCGTCTGCGTCTCGGCGTTTCCGTCGCCGTTCGGCGAGAACCGGCCGAGGCCGTTGTCGATCCCGACGAGCACCGGCGCCCTGCTGTCCTTCGGCGCCAGGCGATCGGCGGCGACGAAGCCCGTGATCGACGGATCGTCCAGGCCCTCCACCTGCACGAGCTCGGGGTTGTCCGCGGACGCCGGCAGCCCGACGGCGAGGACCTTCAGGCGCGTGCCCTCGGCGAGGCCCGTCGCGTCCGCCGCGCGGAAGGCATCCAGCGTCGCTGCGGGCAGGAGCGGCGCGCCGGTGGACGAGACCTCGGCGCGGCCGGGGACCACGAGGCTCGCGGGATCCGCGCCCGTGTCGCCGACCGCCTGGGTGACCGCGGTCGTCGTGATCGTCGGCTTCGTGACGAGCGAGCGGTAATAGCCGCCGGAGGTCGTGTCGGGATCGGAGTACGCCGTGTAGCCCGGCGAGCGGCTCGAGGCGAAGCTCGACTCGTGGCCGTGGTAGTTCGGCACGGACCGCCACAGGTCCACGATCGTCTGGCCGGTCGTGAACAGGCCCCGGATGTAGCTCACGAGGCCGCCGTGGCCGTCCGCGATCACCGCGCGGGCGCCGCCCTTCAGGAACCCGGCGGCGTAGTTGTCGAGCCGCTGGCGGGCCACCGTCACGCTCGGCGCCGCCTGGCCCGGCTCGGAGTTGCCGGAGGCGTAGCAGAGGTTGCCGAGCAGGACGATCGCGTTCGGCGCCAGCCCGAGCTGCGCCATGGACGGCTCGCCGTAGTACTTGTGCACGCTGTCGGAGGGGTGGGCCGGGTCGTTGAGGCCCATCCCGTCCTTCGTCGTGAACTGGGGGTCGTACGTGTACGGGCTCGGCCAGCCGTTGCCGTGGCCGTAGTAGAGGACGATGTTCGCGCCCGCGACCGCCGCCTTCACCTTCGCCCAGGTCGCGTTCGGGCTGTAGACCTTCGTGACCTTCGAGGTGTACTTGATCGCCTCGGCATACGCCTGGTCCGCGTACGAGCGATAGGTGCTCGTGGCCCCTTCCGTGGCGCCGACCACGATCACGACCTTCGCGCTGCTGACCGGCACGGCCGCGGCCGCGGATCCGGACGAGCCGAACGCGCTGAGCGCGGCGAGGAGCGCGGCGGCGGCGAGACGACGCAAGACGGACTCCGGTGGGCAGGAGGGCGCGGACAGGAGCGGGCCGCGCCCGGGATGAGAACGTGGTCAGCCTGCTCGCGGCGCGCTCGGGAGCCAATCGCGGGATGGTCCCGACGGCCGATGGCCCCTTCGACCGCCGCGAGGTGGGACGCGGACGGAGCGGTTGGGTTAGGTGAGCCCGGGCGTCCTGGGCCGTGGTGCGTTCAGTCCACGGGCGGCCGTGCCGCCTGACTGCATCGACCGCGGCGCCGGGCCAGGGTGCAGGAACTTCCGTTCCACCGAACAAGATGGCGCCGAGTGCCAGGCATCGAAGCCGCCGAGGGCTGATCCGGGGGGGCGAGAGTCGCCGACGACGGTCCGGGCAACGCGCGGCCAGCGGGCCATCGACGCGCCGGGGAACGAACTCGGGCCGTCACCCGTCGATTCGGCCAGTGCCGTTCGCTGTGAGCGAAATTCCGTGCGGCTGAGTTCGGCGATTGGGTTGCCCGGTCCCGTGGCCAGCCGCGGG
>DATBGP010000117.1:0-2409 GCA_036557925.1 Candidatus Limnocylindrales bacterium
CCAGCGCCCCGGCCAGGTCCGGCTCACCGATCGCCGCCCCGATCCACGGCCGGCGTGGCTCGCCGAGGACGTCGATGAGCTCCGAACGCGCCGTCCGGTTCGCGTCGATCCGGTCGATCGCCGCCGAGACGAGCCGGTTCGCCTCCTCCTCCGCGATCGCCCGGCGATCCGGCTCGCGGAGGAGGGCCGCCTCCATCCCGAGATCGACCGCGCCCGAGGCGACGTCGAGGGCGAGCCGCTGGGGATCGAGGTCGTACTCGGCGAGGGCCATCGCGAACGGCAGGACGATCCCGCCGCCGAGCCGGTCCCGGCCCCCGGCGAGATACCGATCGACCACCGCCCAGGCGAGCGGTCGGCCCGCCGCGTCGAGGCCGCTGATCCCGAACATCCGGAGCAGCGCCCGTTCCCGGCCGACCGTCGTGGAGCCGCGTGCCCGTGCCGTCCATGCCCCGGCCAGCGTCTCGGCGCGCTCCGTCAGGCGGTCGAGCGGTCCGAGGTCCGTGGCCATGCTCGAAGGATGCCTCAGGGCGGCGGCCGGCTGCCGGCCGGTTGCGGCGCGACGGGACGAACGCCCCGATCTCGCCGGCGCGCCGTGCTCAGGCGTCGTCGCCGACGGGCGTGGCGGCCCGCTCCCTTGCCGGCTCGCCGATCCAGACGTGGCCGTCCGCGAACCGCTCGGCCTTCCAGATCGGCGCGCGGGCCTTCGTCTCGTCGATCGCGTAGCGGGCAGCCCGGAACGCGGCGTCGCGATGCGGCGCAACGGCGACGATCGCGATGCTGGCCTCGCCGATCCCCACCTCGCCGGTCCGGTGGACGATGGCGAGACCGGCGACGTCGAAGCGCTCGGCGATCTCGTCGGCGATCGACGCGAGGACGCGCAGCGCCATGGTCTCGTGGGCTTCGTAGCTCAGCGACTCGACGCTCCGGCCGGCATGCCGCGCCGCCTCGGCCTCCTGGCCCGGCGCCGGGGTTCCGGGCGACGTCCGCGTCCGGCCGAGGAACCCGACCACCGCGCCGTCCGCGTCGGTCGCCAGCCTCGCCTCGAGGTCGGCGAGGATCGTCGGCGCGAACGGCCGATCGGTGATCTCGAGGACGCGCCGGTCCTGCGCCTGCGCCTCCGCCCCGGACCCGCCGCTGACCGGCGGGATGAAGGCCACCTCGTCGTGGTCCTCCAGCGTCGTCGAGGGATCGGCGTACTCGCCGTTCCGGGCGAACCGGACGGACGGCCGCCCGGGGGCGAGCGCGGGATGCGCGGCGACGACCGCGTCCCAGGCGTCGGCGACCGTCGCCCCGCGGGCCAGCTCGAGCGGCACCTCCCGCGTTCCCGCCAGCTCGCGCTGGATCGCGAACAGGCGGACGCGGACGCGCATCGTCGTTCCGGCGTCCGCGGGCGTCGCGTCGGTCGCGGTCTCAGCCACGGAAGCCGGCGATCAGCAGGCCGTCGCCGACGGGCAGGATCGTCGCGTGGAAGCGCGGATCCGCCAGCACGGCCCGGTCGAACGCCACGAGCGCGTTGGTGCTCTCGTCGTCCGGCGCGGGATCGACGACGCGGCCGCTCCAGAGGACGTTGTCCGCGACGACCAGCGCGCCGGGCGCGAGCCGCGGGACGAGCATCTCGAGGTAGTCGCCGTACTCCGGCTTCAGGGCGTCGATGAAGGCGAGGTCGAACGGCCCGCCGAGGGCCGGCTCGCGGGCGGCGAAGGCCTCGAGCGCCTTCGCGTTCACGACGGTGATGCGCTCGTCCGCGATTCCGGCCTCGCGCCACCACGCCCGGGCGCGGTCCGTCCGGGACGAGTCCGGATCGATCGTCACGATCGTGCCGTCCGCCGGCTGGCCGAGCGCCAGCCAGAGCGTCGAGTAGCCGAACGCCGTCCCGACCTCGACGATCCGCTGCCGCCCCGCAGCCAGGGCCTGGAGGACGCGGCCGCTGTCCCGGTCGACGATCGGGACCCGCTCGCCGCCCTCGGTCGAGGCAGTCTCGATGGCCTCCATCACCGGTGACAGGGGCGCGGCGATCGACTCGACCCAGTCGACCTCCGCCTCGCCCGGCAGCCAGCCCCGATCGAACTTCATCCCGACCTCCGCGTCGCGAACCGCCGGCCTCAGACGAGCAGGCCGGCCCCGAAGTACAGCCCGGCGGCAAGGATGGTCCCGGCCGCGATCGTTCCGACGTTGATGTACAGCAGCCCGGTCGCCGACTCCATCGATCGGGTGCGCGCCGTCTGGATCGCTGCCCACGAGACGACGAGCGGGAACAGCAGGCCGACGATGAGGCGCAGCCAGACGAACAACGCCCAGGGCCCCGTCAGGGCACTGAACGGTGCGGCGCCGGCCGGTCCCGCGCCGGTCGCGATCCAGGCCACGAACAGCACGACCTGGAGGGCGATCACCGCGAACAGGACTCGGGCG